>NZ_JBQHVP010000014.1:0-124414 GCF_052064435.1 Blautia sp. HCP3S3_B11 | reverse complement strand
CAACAGTATCCAGACTGGGATGAAGAAGATTTTGACTATGAATAATGCGTTGTTTGGACATGACGAGAGTTAATTTTATAGGAAGTTAAGAATAATCTTTACTGGTGCCTATTAATAATCCCATTAATCTTTTTCTCATTATAAAATACCAGTATAATTCCGCCTATACAACAGAATACTGCTGCCCCAAAAGCAGCAACTCTATAACCAGTTCCCTTTGCTGCCCCTATCGTCGAGACTGCTGTAAATATCAACATAGAAATACTCTGCCCAAGTTTAAACGCAAATGTTCTCGCCGCATAAAACATTCCTTCACGATTGCTTCCTGATGTAATCGAGTCGCTCTGCGAAATATCTGCCACAACAGCCTGCGGAAGAATTCCGAAAATCGCCATAGGAAGGGCCGCCACAACTGTCAGGATCAGTCCCTGCACAGATGCCGGAATAAAACTCATTTTTCCCATAAATCCGGTATAAAAATAAGCAAGACTAAATACTGCAAATGCGAACAAGATCATCTTTTTCTTTCCAAGTTTAGGAGTAAGCTTATTTACCGGAATATAAAATACAAGGGACAACGCTGTCATTCCCACAAAATACAAAGTTGTCATCGTTTCCGGAAGCTTCAAAAGACTGGTGACAAAAAATGGAAGACCTGTCTGAAACATGGTAAGTGCAATCCAGTAGAAAATATCAGATGCCACAAACTTGCGAAATTCTCCATTCTTAAAAGTAGCTGCAAGAGATCCAAAAGCTGACTCCTTTGCAGGAACCGTATCTACATAGTCTTTTTCACGGATACAAAATACCGGCACAAGCATACAGATAAACGCTATAGCCGCCATCAAAGTAAAGGTCATACGGATTGCACCAACTCTGCCAAAAGCAGGAATAAATATCCCCCATATCGTAGGTGCCAGATACGCCACTGCAGTTCCGGCAATAAATGTAAAGGAAATGACTGTGGAAATATTAAGTCTTTCCTGCTGGGTATGTCCAAGCTCCGGAATCAACGCATTATATGGTGTACAGTACGCAGTAATGGAAAAATAGTACGCCAGAATCATAATCAGCAAAAACACTCCATTGATCCAGCTGTTTTTATTAACCGGTGACCAGAAAACCAGTACTGTAGAAAGCGCCAGCGGTAAAGATGCCCATTTCAGGAACGGAATTCTTCGCCCATTCTTTGACGTACATCTGTCAGATAAAGAGGCGATCATTGGATCTGTAAAAGCATCAAAAATTCTTCCGAAAGCTGTAATTCCGCCAATAATAGTAAATATGCCGAAGACCACCAGACCCTGTGGAATAAACACTGTCTGTCCCTGACTGATAGCTGTCTTATCCGGCTGATAAAAATATACAAGCCAGTTAGAAATAATCCCGGACAACATCGCCCATCCAAACTGTCCGGCTGCAAACTGCCATATTTTCCCTGTTGTTAACTTTTTCATCGTGCACCTCCAGATTTCAGAACTACTACTTATTTCTTGCAAGAATCGAACTCTTTTCCAGGCATGGAAGTTCTTCTCCTTCAACAGTCGTCACAATTCCGCCTGCTTCTTCAACAATAAGTGCACCTGCCGCAAAATCCCATGGAGATAAAATAAGCTCGAAATAAATTTCCGCTCTTCCTGATGCTATGGCACATAAATCAAGTGCCGCAGATCCGCTTCGTCGGATATCAAGGCACTTTTGAAAATATTCGTAAGCTAATTCAAAGGATGCCTTCGCAAGCTCCGTATTATACGGTGATGAACCAAACAAAACAATGCTGTTTGCCAGATCATCCTTCGATACATGAATCGCATTTCCATTCATATATGCACCCTCACCAGAAATCGCATAGAAAGTTTCATTAAGATACGGATTATGCACGACTCCCAGATGTCTCTTTCCATTTCGAATCAATCCAATAGATACGCAGCTCATATGATAATCTTTAATAAAATTAGTAGTTCCATCAATCGGATCCACCACAAAAATATATTCTGCATTTCTGTTAATCTGGCAATCCTCTTCTTCCCCCAAAAACTCCGCTTCCGGAAGAATCTCAGACAACTTTTTCTCCAGCATTTTCTGAATTTTGCAATCATACTTCGTAACAAAATTTGCTTTTCCTGCCTTATCCTTAATGCCAAAATTTCCCCTGTCCGCCTGAAGCATAACCTGTCCGCATTCTTTTGCCGCTTCAATTATTTCATTTAATATCGTATGTGGAGTTTTCTCCTTTAGTTCCATATTGTCTGTCACCTCTCGTTTTATGCAAATATTCGCGATTAAAAATGGCTTCTGTCAATTCCTTTCTGAAGCCGTGATTAGCAAAAGGTTTCATACCTTCTGCTGCATATTCAAAATTCATGATTATAACAACTCTTTATCAAAAATCTGATAATTTGCCCGGTGTATGTACAGTGCCTTTCCATCTACCATAAGTTTCGTCATCTTAGGAAGATCGTCCGGAATCTCCCAATATACATCATTCCCCGAGAAAGCCGCGATAGGCTGTCCCAGCTGAGATTTAATTACTACGATTCTGGATTTTCCAAAATCATTTTTATATTTATTAAGTCTTCTGGCTATCGCTGCATTATCTGTAATGCCGTTACCCCCGGTACTGTCAATTTCATCCAATGAGAAATCAACTTCCGGCACCAGACCTTTTTGCACAAATATACAAGTATCTCCACAGCTTTCGATTTCTTTTCCATCAATCGTAATCGTGATCACAGATGAAAGATCATATCCCTTCACAACTTTCCCATCACTGTCATAACTGATAGTTTCTGTTTTATTTCCGGTAATACTGATCTTCTTTCCGGAAGTCTTTAATGTCTGATTTCCATAATTGTCATACGTATATATGGAATAATTGTTTCCGATCAGAGATCCATGAATATCATTAATCACCGATTCCAGTTTGCTGCAGCCAGTCAGAAATACTAACAAAAATACCGGCAGCAAAATCATAATTCTCTTTTTTATCTTCTGCATCTTTTGCTTTTCTCCTCATATAAGTCTTCCTTTGTCGCTACTTCTGATTTCTGTGAGAGAAATAACGGATCTCTCATAATATTTTTAACCATTTACTTTGAATTCTCCTTACTGCCGAGTTTCACGGTCCATCTTTACCCTTCCTGCTTCTTATATGATTCTATCAAACACTGATGCTTCTTCGTCTTCTTATCATAATTTATTCCAACCAGTAAAATATCTCCTGTATACTGTTTTATCGATTCGGGATATTTTTTCTCTTTTATCTGCTGTAATGCTGTTTCGGCATTCTTATTCCATTTAAGTTCTACGACAAGCGCCGGATAACTGGAAACGTATTCTGGTTTTGGAATAAATACAAAGTCTGCAAACCCACGTCCTGTCGGCAGTTCACGAACTGGTTTAAAATAATATTCCATTGAACTCAGATATGCAATTGCAAGTACACTGCTCAAAGAATTCTCATTATTATACTGAATATTCGAAACATACTCTGTATGGATTTTCTCAATTCCCTCTTCAACTGCTTCTTCATCCATGTCCAGCGTAGCCTCCAGTAAATGTTCTGATTCCTGCTGAAAAGTAATCATCTCATTCCATTTTCTACTCTCAACCGCCGTAGTCAGCTCCTGCCGGATTTCTTCATTTGGAACAAATGTAGTTCTTCTGTTCTGGTTATATCCCAGATAGCCAAGATGGATCAAATACGTAAGCACATCATCTTTGCTTTGTATATTCACCGTATCATTTTTGAAAGCAGATGTATTTACTTTAATCGAAGCACCGGAAAGTATTTCAATTATAGCATTTTTCAAACCATCATAATTCATATTGATAAAAGGAACAATTGCTTCATAAGAAGCAGTCTCAGACCAGTAACTTCTAAACCTGCCCCGCACACAAACACTTACTACTGCTTTAGGATTATATACCTGATAGTCCTCCAGCAAATAACCATCATACCAATATTTTACTTTCTCAAAATCTCTGTGATATCTTTCGCAAAGATCCTTCACTTCAGTTTCTGTAAATCCAATATATGGCGCCATCACTCCTGCATCAAGCATTGTAAACTCATCAAAATTATTTAATGCAGACTGCGTTTTTTCTTTCTTTATCGGCAAAATACCTGTAAGATACGCCAACTGAATATATTTTGTCGGTTCCGTTCCCTTGAACATTGCCCGCAAAAAATTAATGTACTTTTCCTGTACTTTTTTATTTGCCGCTTCATCTCTGATCAGAACATCCCACTCATCAATAATTATAATAAATTTCTGTCCAACAATATTTTTAATACGCGAAAGACTTTCCGACAAACTTATCTCTTCTTCAGGCAGAACACCAGGGTAAATCTCTCTCAATTCAGCCTGTACGGATTTCGTAATAAACGCTACAACATTATCCACATTATCACAATTTGCCAGAAACCACTGAATATCAAGATGAATCACATCATACTTATTAAGATGCGTCTTAAAATCGGATTCCCTGCTTATATCCAGCCCTGAAAACATTTCTTCGGAATTACAGCCTTTACTATAATAAGCGGTCAGCATATTTGCAGCATATGATTTTCCAAACCTGCGTGGTCTGCTGTTACAGATATAAGCTTCTGTTGTATTAAGTACGCTGTTTGTATATTCCAACAATCCGGTTTTATCCACATATATCGGAGAATTCAGTGCCACCTGAAATGCACTGTTATCAGGATTTACAAATCTACCCATTCCTTACACCCCACAATCAAAAAACAGCTTCACGTTACCAAAATTTTTAATAAAATAATGATAGCATGAAACTATTTTAACGTAAAGCTGAAAAAAGCTGTTATATATCCAGACACCCGGGCTATATCGGGATTCTATAAAATAATCTCAGTTATTTTGCGTAAATAGAACCAACAATCTTTCCCCGTAATGTACACGGCAGAATTTTACATAAGAATCTCAGAATCTTATACTTCACACCCGCCACACAAATTGGTGCGCAGTTCTTTTTCTGTGCAATCCGCGCAATATATGTACCAATAACCTCCGGCGACATCCCACTCAGTTCATCTTTCTCCATCTGACTGACACTGTGTGAAATACGGCCGCCGTATTCATCATCACCCAAAACAGTCTTTTGTCTGGCCTGGGTAAAACCGGTATGAATATCTCCAAGTTCTACTGCTGTCACCCTGACACCATAAGGACTTACTTCATTATCAAGCGCGCAGGAATAAGAAGACACTGCTGCTTTACTGGCTGAATAAAACGCCTGAAACGGAATGTGTGCCACTGCTGCCACAGAACTGATATTGACAATATGCCCTCTGTGCTGTCTGCGCATAGAAGGAAGAACAGCTCTGCTTACATTGACAGTTCCGAAAAAATTTACATCAAATTGTGCTTTCGCCTGTTTTAACTCTGTAAATTCCACCGCCCCGGAAATACCAAAACCTGCGCAATTTACAAGAATCTCGATACTTCCTCTTTCCAAAAGGATCTGCCCAACGGCTTCCTGCACGGAAGCCTCATCTGTCACATCTACGCACATATGCTTCACGCCTTCTACCGGAACATCCCGGCGACTGAACTCATAGACTATGTAGCCCGCCTTACTCAATGCTGCTGCAGTACATCGTCCGATTCCGGAACTTCCGCCGGTGACAAGAGCTGTTCTTTTCTGTTTTGATTCCATATTGCTGCTTACCTCATTCCATTTTTTCTTCTTACCACACGGGTGAGTTTCTGTCGTATTTCCTCATTCTTGAATAACTGCCTGCACCATTCGTCCTGTGCCATAACATCACCACAAATCGTATTGCTTCATAGTTTCTGCGTTTCGATATTCATGTTTTTCATAATATCCTATCAGTCTTCCCTCTTCTCTGAGTGCAACCATATAAACATCTTTATTTTGCTTCTCATTATGGAAAGTATAGACAAGGTTATGGCTCTCATCTGCCGCAAACCAGTCCACTACCTTCTGTATTTTATCCCTGGATTCCTGATTATGACAATCTAACAGGCTTCTTCCAATAAGTTTATCACCGCCTCGCTTCGCATAGCTGTTAACAGCTGCCGGATTCATGTAGATAATCTCATGCTTAAGATTACATATAACAATCGAAGCCCTGTCCTGGTCAACAATACTCTTATAAAAACTAATCATATATTTTTTTATGTCCTTTCATTTTTTTCTTTCGTCTAATAGTTTACTATCCACATCAAATATCTTTAAATATCTGTTGGCATACATACGGACACCATCAATGGTATTTGTAATAAATCATTACAAAATTTTCGAAACAAAATAATCTGCCTCAATAATATGCCTTACATTCTTCTCCCTGGAGTCAACAATACTCACACGTCCATTCTCCGCTGTCAAAGTCACACTGGAACCATCATTCCGATAAACAGTCATATGTTCCACTGGGCGTTCCAATGTCTCTATTGGATTCTTCATCTTTTTTAATCGCCGATACTCATATTCCGGAATAAAAAATTCAAGTTTTGAAATAGCTCTTTTTTTCTTTAATGGTGTTTTTCTTAATGAACCATTTTTATTCATAAAACGATCCGCAAATTCAACATTTTCCGTCATTTTATCAATTACATCCGAAATCCCTTCAATCTGCTCAATCGGTCTTTCCTGTAATACTCCTGTTATAATTTTCTTATAGTCTTCTTTTGAAATTTCTACTGACAGCTCATTTCTTCGTCTGTCATAAGTTTCCCCTGATTCATAAGTAATTTTATAGCAATAGTTAAAGTTCAAATCTTCCATGCCTCCAATCAAAAATAGCTTCATGCCATCAAAATTTTTTACTAAAACAATGATAGCATGAAACCATTTTAGCGTAAAGCAACATTCCGAAGGTTTTATATAACTTTCAGACAATGACTTACTTTCTTGATACCTCATAATGAAAAACTATCTAACAAATCCTTACAATTTATATTCTTTATATAATTGTTCACGATATTTAAACACTCAAATTGCTCTTTTCTCATCAAAACAGTCCAAAATCTAATTTATTTTGCCCTCAGAACAGATAATGCCATGATCTTTACTCATGCTTGAGGATTTACGAACATGCGCTTCCATGCCAAAAGCACAAGCTATATAAGTTTTACCACATCCTGTTGCACCGGTAATAAAAAAATTTCTATGTTCAGATATATATTCGCAAGTAGCGAGCTGGTTAATCAGATTTTTGTTAAGCTTGCGCCCGGAAGTATAATTGATATCCATGATATTGACTTCCGGTTGATCGAATCCGGCATTATAAGTCAGTTGTTTTAAACGGTTGTTTTTTCGATTGCTGTCTTCGAAGTTAGATTGTCAAACCCTCAGTATTGCGTCACTCTTTACAATAACTTACGCATACCCTTGAACAGTAACCTTTCCTCTCTTTTATTCTTCTGTCACTGTTTTCATGTAAAGTGCTTGCATGTTTTGTTCCCGAACACTCATTCCTGCATGTTTAAATTTATATCGTAGCAATGTTGCTTTTGCCTCTTCATGTGTAGACAATATAATTTGTCCTATTCCCTGCTGTGTCAACAAATCCGCAAGCGAAATTGCACTAATATCATCAATCGTTTGAAGTGGATCATCTATCAGCAAAATGTCCAGTCCTTTTGTATCACCATACACATTTTTTATTGAAAGTAACAGCGCAATTGAAAGACCATTCAATTGTCCTGTACTCAAAATATTATAAACATCACTTCCACTCTTAGAAACTGCTTCAAATATTAACTGATTAGTTTTAATAATTGCTCTAATTCCCAAACCCAACGGATAATTTTGTATAATCCTTCCGCTATACACCATTAGAGGGATTTTAATCGCATTAAGAAGCTGTGTTTGATATTCTTTATTTGCATCCTCATATTTACTAATCAATAGTTTTACTGCATCTGTCATGTCCTCAGTTTTCTTTTTATATTCCTCATAATCTCTTTTTAATTTTTTTAATCTGGTCTCCTCAGCAGAAAGTTGCAGAGAAAGATTATCATTAAATAACTTCGCAACATATTGTTCCTTGCTTTGTAACTCTCCCACTGTGTGATAAGGTTTTTCATTATGATAATAGGTATTATGAATAGATTTATACAATTCAATCTGCTTTTCTTGAAAAATAATTTTATTTGGAACTTCCTTTTCTTGAAGTTCTTTCAATAAGTTTTCATATTGTTGAGAAAATTCTTCAATATTGAATTTTTCTATTCCTTGAGATTTAAACTCCGATATTTTTATCTTATCCAACAACTGCTGTAATTTTTCCACCGATAAATCCTTACATCCTGATAGAGCATCATCCATTTTTATTAGTACTTTATTTTCATCAAGAAACACTTTCAACACAGGAATAATTTCTTTTTGAAATAGATTTGTTATTTGTATTTCAATATCTTCTATTATTTTTATCCCATCTGTATGAATATCTTTTATAAATTGTTCCGTCTCTATAATAGCTAAATTTATATCTGTAAAATCAGTTCCACACAATGGACATTTGTTTTTATCAAACTTTCCAGACTCCGTAGCATTATAAAATTCTTTAATAAGCCCCCTTCTTGCCTTTGTCATCTGTGCCAAAACTTTATCAGCATCATCCAGTTGACCTTGTTCTTTTTTCTTGTTCAATAATAATGTTTTTATTTGAATTATAATTTCTGGTTTTATTTTAATCTTATTAAACAATGTTTCATCTACAGACCAGTCATTATTGCTATAATTCACCAATAATTCTTTGCTTTTATTTAACTCTTTTATGAGACTTCCATTTTTATTAAGTAGTTCAATCTCTTGTCGATAAAACAATGCCATATATAACTGTTTGGGTGATGCTCTCAACTCCTTTATGATATCATTATCTTTATATCGAAGGTATTCATCATAGTTTTCTATAAATCCTTCAATTTGCTTAAGCTGCTGAATAACAGTCTCATATGTAACGCCCTGATCTAATTTTATAACATCAAATGCATATTCAACTTCGTCAAATAATCGTATATTTTTCCCAGGCAGTTCCGCATTCATAACAATGTGATCTGTCTGACGTTTTATCTCCTTTACTTTTTGACTTATTTCATCTATTTGTTTTTCTTTATCTCCAATTTCTTTCTCTACTCTTCCAAGAATATGTTCTTGAATCGATTTCAGCATTTGAATTTTATCAGTTATCTCAGTATTATCTAAAAGAGACGAAACTGAATCTTTTCTATTTTTATACTTATTTTGTAAGAAGTCCAAAGATTCACTTTGAGAAATATATGTCCCTATATCAAACATATTAGAACTCAAATGAAATTTGTTATATAATTCTTCTTGACTAATTTGTTGATTATTAAGTGTGATAATACTCTGAAATTCATTTTTACATAAAAGTTTTCTTTCTACATGTATTTCCTCTGAAACATCAGAAACTAAAATTGCTGAAATAACTATATCCTTATTTGCATCATTTGCCAGGGTTCCTAATGTTTCTGTCTTCCTATTTTGTAAACCAGGGTTAAAATGCTTTATTTTTCCAGTTACCAAAACTTCAATAGCATCAAATAATGTAGTTTTACCATATCCATTTTGACCATCTAAAATTACAATATTACTATTCATAAAATCAAATTTTAAAGGTTTATTATTTGTAATATACTTAAAATTTCTAATGCATAGGCTCTTAAATGTGTATCCCATCCAATTACTCCTCCAGTATTTTTTGATATATCATATCGGACAATACTTCTACATTAAAAGATGCTTCTTCTATTGATCTTATAAACATATCATTTATCATTTCAACATTCTTTTTTTGTTTCCGTGTTCCACCTATCTTGTGTCTCACCATTTCACCAAAGTCATTCATAACTGCCTTTGGAAAGATCGGATTAAAAAATGGAACTTTGCTTAATAAACGCGTCAAAAATTGTACTGGTTCCGATTCATCATTCAAGAATTGTATAGCTGCTAATGCTGTATCAAGCATCGGTTTCCCATTAGTTTTCAATGAGCTACACCATTTTTCGAAACATTGTAGTTCTTTTTCTGTATAATAGAACACATATTTTTTATAAAAGAATTCATTTTCTTCAATTTTTATGATATCTGGATATAGTCTTTCCTCTATACACTCCACCTTCCAGAATAATATCATGTAAGAATCGCTTGGTGTCGGTTTTTCTATGACTGTGTATGCATCACTATTTAATGCTACATCTTCAATCTCTGCTAAATTATCCTGATTTTTATCATCTATCTCAAGTTCCGAAAAATAGTAATACTTACTTTCTTCTCCAGATGCATCCACGAACAATTGTACTTTCTCATTATACAAATCAATCTTTGTATCTTGATCTTTTTGCATCGGTACAATACTTCCCTCATTTAATAAACGAATTATATCCAACATAGTATTAATCATGATTACCTCCATTTTGTTCAAATTTCTCCTTCAATTCCTGAGCTGAAATTAATTCTATATCTCTATAATATTCACCCACTTTATTTGGAGAGCTATTTTTCCAGCCAGATGTAATTTGTGCTTGGGATAAAGTTCCTGAATAGCTTCCCGGAATAACCGTAATACTATTTCCTGCCAATATATCAATAATATCTGTATTATTAATAATATTTTGGAAAATACTCTGTAGCGCCCGCTCTTTCCTAGCACCACGTGTAAGATTTAAAAACGTAGGTATGACCTGTTTGCTTGGTGCTTGTGAATACTTTGATTGTAAATATATTCCACAATTATCCCCCATAACTTTTTCTGGAGTATCGCTTCTATATAGCAATTCATAAATTTCACTTTGAATTTTGTCAACTGAAAGATTTTCTACTAAATTCAATTCGTTATCCCACTCATCTACTTTACTAGGATTTAGCAATTTACAAAACTGGCTATAGTCTACAATTCCTGTCATTTTATCATATCCACACTTAGCAGCACATACTTTGTCGCAGTTTTCTAGAGTAGTGTCACATTCATCTTGACATAAATTATTTAAAGCCTTTTCAACATTCTGCATAACATATTCATAAATTTTCTCTTTCAAAAAATATTCTTTTCGCACATCTTCTTTATTGATAGCGGACTCCATAATTCCTACAATATTTGAAAATTTTATTATATATTTTCTTTTTTTTAGAGCCTGCTTA
This sequence comes from Blautia sp. HCP3S3_B11, assembly GCF_052064435.1. Lineage (NCBI taxonomy): Bacteria > Bacillati > Bacillota > Clostridia > Lachnospirales > Lachnospiraceae > Blautia > Blautia sp. HCP3S3_B11. The sequence goes on along the minus strand of NZ_JBQHVP010000014.1, from coordinate 113,260 downwards.
TGCATTCTTGCGATACTATCATCTAAAAACAAACATAGTTCCCCATACACAACTTCTCCTACCTTATCGGAATATCCTTTATTTCTCAAATATGTTAAAATTTCCGTATTTATTTCATTTCTAACATCACATACACCAACTACTTTTGATGCTCTTCTATATAATTCAATGCTTGCATTGTATGTATTAGATGCATCCTCCCAATCTTTTATCTCCTTTGCAACTGTAAGATAACATTTTGCTGTTGGATTATTTGATTCAGCCCTATGTTTCAACAATTTGTCCATCGCTTCACTATAACTATTCCATTTATTTTTAGACAAATACGCCTTAACCTGATGAAATGATTTATATTCCGAATCGCAAATAATACAAAAATCTTCTGTTTTTTCTAATTCAACAGAATAATCGTCTATATCTTTGTTTTTATCTTTGACTATCTGATTTATTAGCTCCAGAACATACAATAGCATCATTTTTCCTTGATAATTAAACCCACTCCATGTTGGTATTGCATCATTACCTCTACCCACGACCATTACCCCTTATAACTTTTATATTCTCATTATGCAACAAATAAATAATAAGTTGAGTTAATCATACACCACTTTACAACTTTTTTATAAAAATATCGTACAGGACTTTCTTATGTATAATGAGTTTGTCCACAACATTACAAAGAAGAACGGCCCTATACGACAAAAAGCATTGTACAGCAAAACAACTCTGATTGATAGACTTCATCGATATTTTTTGATTTATTTTGAGACTTTTTCTGTTCCAACAGCAGCTACCTTGTTTTTACTCATACTGTCAATATTGGCATTGGAATCCGCTCATTCGATACGGTTTCTGTATCAGCATTTTTGTCTAGAATAATAGAAAATTTTTTCTATTTTTTCAGTCATATTATATATTTTTCAACTGCAAATCCTTACTCATTCTTTATTACTAATACAAATTTTTCGTGTCTACATTTTCTCATAATGTCCTCTCTCGTCACAGTCTCTTCAAAATATTTTTAAAATTATTTTTTTATAATACCTATTTCTATACCAAATGTTTATTAAGTCTTATCCTCTCCTCCACCCCATTATCAAACCTATACACCATCCTCCTCCGATCAAACACCGGATTCGCATCATGTATAACGCTATGATGATTTGGGCATACAATCATCTAATTATTCGCATCATTATTCAAACTATTAACAAAATAATCGATATGATGTGCCTCTGCGATATGTGAACCATATTTTTCTCCAATCACCTGCCCGCATATCTGGCATCGGTATCCGTACAACAGCTTCAAATTTTCTCCAATTTTTCTATTCAGCTTACGAATCTTGACAATCTGTAACTTCTTTTCTATTCCACTGCTTTTATCTTCCATCTCATATTCTATTTATTTCGTTCTCCACAGTTCGTTCCCGCATTCCTTGAATTGCCTTTTTCATAACCTGAAAATCATCCTGTGCTATTGGCTCCAGAAGAAAAGTATCTTCATATTCTGTGGTATAAATAGCAAGATATTCCTTTAGTCCATCTGGCATTTTTATATAACTTCTGTCTTTTGGATCTCTGTTTTCACGAATCATCTTTATGTAACTCATGCTTTTGAAAAAGTATTGCTGAAGTGCCTGTGACAGCTCACCATTTCTTGGATATCTGATCTGATAGGCATCCTTCTTTCTCTTTTCTACAGAGTTATTCATATTAACGATTTTGGCATCATACGTTTTTCCATTCATAAAAAAATGAATGATTTTAGATTGTCCACGTTGTAAAAAATTCTCCATATTTCGGAGAAAAATCACCTGATTATCTAATGGCAATGTAAAGCCTTCCATCAATGTAGACCAGTCTATTTCTTTTTTATACACATAATTTTCTGATTCCATACACATCTTCTCCATCACTATAAAAGTGCTTTTATCTTCTCTTTATACCGTCTCCGATAATAGTCCATCGCCCTATACTCAATAACATCCTTCATCTGCTCCGCCAGCACTGGCTCCCTCACAATTTCTTCCATTTCATCCCTCAATGCCAACGCTGCGCCATCCTTTTTCACAAAGAATTCTTCCCCAGATTTTAACAGAAAGTGTACCGGCATTTGCATTATCTTTTGGATGTGGTTCTTATCCGAAATCTTGCGATATTCCTCATATGTAATCTCTTTCTCCAAATCCTTCCAGTTTGTTCCTGTAGAGAAGAATTCTTTCCAGCTTGCCAGCAGTTCTGCCTCTGACACTTCCATTCTCACATTCCCATGGTTATAAAAAGCCATCAGTACCGGCATTTTATACACCTTGCTCATGTTGGTGTTTTCCAGCAGATTTATAAAATCTTTTCCGATTCTCTGGCTGAATTTTTTCTGCTCATCTGTGAGTTCATCCAATTCTTCCAGATAATTCAAATACTTTTTAAACGGATTCTCATTCGAATGTGTAACTGCCATCTGATAAATATCATCATCCATATAAGTAAACAGATCCATTCTGGTCGGTTGTTTGCCAAGCAGTTCTTTGATCCGGAAATACTCGTTTCTAATCTGTTCTTTGATCGTCAGCTGTTTCTTGTCCATTTCTGCAAATAAATCAATTAATCTCATATCAAAATCAACGAAGCAGTCATCTGGATAGTCCGTTTTGTCTGCCGGACAATAGGTTTCTTTTCCTGTTTTGTTTCTCCCAGTCAGCAAATATCTGACTCTTCCCGCTTTTTCATAATTGCCGATAAAGTCCAGAACATTGAGATATTCTTTTCCCTTATTTCTGCGCAATCCTCTTCCAAGCTGCTGTAGAAATACAACCGGGGATTCTGTCGGACGCAGGAACATTACCATATCGACTGATGGAATATCTACGCCTTCGTTGAACATATCCACTGAAAAGATAACTTTAATTTCTCCATTTTTCAGTTTCGCAATCGCTTCTGCTCTGTCCATGGAAAACTCTCCATCTGCATTACTATAAACTGCTGCCGACGGAATTCCTCTTTTACCGAATTCTTTTGCCATTTCTTCTGCATGTTTTCTGGAACAGCAGAATCCTAATGCCTGACTGGAGCCATATTTGCAGTAATATTTGTAAATCAACTCATGCCTGTAAGCATTCCCGATATAAGTTCTGTTCAGTTCTTCTTCTGCATATTTTCCTTTGACTATATGTAATTTTGTGTAGTCAGTCTCATCATAAATTCCATAGTAATGAAACGGAACTAGCATTCCCTTATTGATTCCATCTTTTAGTGAAATCTCATACGGCACATTATAATCGCAGATTTCATATATATTTTTGCCGTCCATTCTCTCAGGTGTTGCCGTCAGTCCAAGGAGAAACTGCGGTCTGAAATATTCTACAATTCTTCGATATTGGTCATTGACTGCATGATGAAATTCATCAATCACCACGTAATTGAAGTAATCTGGAGCGAAATACTTTTCATTTAAATATTCCGGTTTTCCAAGGCTTGCTACCGAGGCAAATATAAGCGGTTTATCTGTGCACTTCTCAGTTCCCATAAAAAATCCATAGTCTTTGGAATTTCTTACATTCTGAAAAGAAACTGCTGCCTGTTTCAGAATCTCTTCCCTATGTGCAACAAACAACACTTTCTCATATTTTTTTGAATCAAAAGCAGCCAAAAATGTTTTCCCGATGCCCGTTGCAGCCTGAATGAGTGCTTTCTGTGCTCCTTCTGCTCTTGTATCTTCCAATGCGCACAATGCCTCGATCTGTGCTCCTCTTGGTTCATATAAAGGTTTTATTTTCGTATCATTTGTTTCCAACTCTGTAAAATCATATCTGTCAAGGTCTTTTGCCACCGCCGGACGATGCCAGTTCTGTGAGTAACGTTTTAATTCTTTATCATCAATGATAATGGAATGATTCACAAATAAATCTTCAAATGTACGAAAGAACTCTTTGTAGTTTTCCGGGTCTTTCTGACTGCTGAACCGATAATTCCATTCTATTCCTGAGGTCAGCGCACTTCTGGAAATATTGGAAGAACCGATATAAAGTTCACTGTGATCTGTATAATGGAAAATGTAAGACTTTGGGTGAAAGGAACGTCCTTTTTCGCAATAAAATCTAAGATCAACTCTGTCACCAAGTTTTCTTTTAATCAGATATAGTGCTGATGGCTGTGTAATTCCAAGGTAGTTTCCTGTCAGGATTCGGATTTTGGCTCCACGTTTTAAAGTATGTTCCAGTTCTTTCAGCAACATTCTCACTCCGGATTCCATAAGAAAAGAGACAATGATATCAACGCTTTCTGCTTTTTTCATACTCTGGATCAGCTGATAATATAACTGTCTTCTTTTATCCGGTCCGCCGGTCATTGCATCTGTGGAATATTCGTTTTCATACCCGATGTTTACTTTTTCTGCAGAAGTAAATTCAGCCATTTTTCCTCACCTCTTCCCGGTCGGACATCTCCTGTAATCCATTGTTCTTCTATTTTAAGGCCATGCATGTCATGTATGAAATCTTTAAATGTATCTGTCGTAAAATCGGTAAAATATCTTCCGTTTCGTTCACCTTCAAATTCTCCGTATTTAAAAGAGGTATAAATCCATCCTTTCGATTTCAATGCTGCATACATATTTTTCAAAACTTCACGCAGTTGTTTTTTCGGCAAATGAAGAATAGATGCACAAGCCCATATGCCATCATATTTTTCTTTTTCATCCAATTCCTGAAACAACATCTGCCTGACTTTGATTCCCGTATATTCACTTGCAATCCGACACAATTGTTCTGAACCATCAACTGCATCCATCTGATATCCACGACTCAGAAAGTACTTTGTATCTCTACCTGCACCGCAGCCAAAGTCAAGAATATACGCATCTGGGTTAAGTTTCTCCAGAAATTTATCTTGCACTTCTGTAAACTTTACCGAAACAGTCCCAGAGGCAAAAGACTGCGCATTTTCGTTGTAATATTTTAATGTTTTATCTATATCTGCCATATATTCACTCACCAAATGCCATCCAGCACTGATTTCACTCCTGTTTTATCTGCAAAATACCTGTTTTGTTTCTTATGCCTTAATTTTTCTGATAAATCTAACTTCTTTGTGACATATTATACAGTTTTTTAACATAAACAGCAACAATTTTCGTCAGACATTTTTTGTTATATTCACTTATCTATAATACGCAAAAACTGTTGCATATTTCTTTTTTAATATCTTTTCTCTTTCATCAACTTCCATATAAAAAAGAAAGCCAGACTGCACATAGGTTTCTTCCCCTACATACAGTCTGGTTTTCTGATGCCATCATTCATTTCTGGTAATAAGTCAATAAATCAGACATTCCATTACCCTTCCGCATCCATCTCTGCCTTAATCTCATCCTCGCAGTCTGCCATTGCCTGCAGTGTCATAGTGAGCAGCTTCTGCAGTTCCCAGCCGAGTTGTTCGGCGCCTCGCTCGATGACTTCTCTGGAGCATCCTGCTGCGAAGCCTTTGCTTTTGTATTTCTTCTTGAGGGATTTGAGTTCCATGTCTTTTGTGCTTTTGGATGGTCTCATAAGTGCTGCTGCCCAGATAAGTCCTGTAAGTTCGTCCGCCGCAAAGAGTACTTTTTCCATTTCGTGTTCCGGTGCTACATCAATGGTTGCGCCACATCCTACTGTGATGCCGTAGCCGTGGGATACAACTGAATGGATCACGTCTTCGCCTACGCCTGCTTCGCGGAGCATTTCCGGAGCTTTCAGACAGTGTTCTTCCGGATATAGTTCAAAGTCGATGTCGTGGAGGAGCCCTACAATTCCCCAGTATTCTGCATCTTCGCCATAGCCAAGTTCACTGGCATACCATTTCATTACTGCTTCTACAGTCAGAGCATGCTGAATGTGGAAGGGATCCTTGTTGTATTTCTTTAATAATGTGAATGCCTCATCTCGTGTAATTGTTTTCATTATTTTGTCACTCCTCATATCTGAATTGTCAGGCGGATAAAATCATCTGCTTTGCTGCTTGCTCATAACTGAATAACTGCTCCGCAGTTTATCTGTCAATCTGGATCTGACATGCTTCCATTGCTTTCAGTGCATTCTCATGGCTTTCCGGTGTTACGCCTGCGCAGCATTTAGCGTCTACGATGATCGGAACTTCCGGGAGAGATGCTTTTGCCAGAAGTGCATTGGAAATAACACAGATGTCTGTGCATAAACCTACGAATGTGATACTTTCGATTTCATTATCCTCATTCATTGCCACCAGTTCTCCTGCAAGGTCTGTGGAACCAAAGGTTTCTTTATCAATGGGTTCTGTTTTTCTGAGTGCATCTAATTCGCTTCTGATCTGCCAGCCTTCAGTGTCACGGATACAATGCGGTACAGGAAGCTTCTTTCCTTCCTGGGTGTCAAGATAGTAAGTCTCATGGGTGTCTCTGGTAAAAAGAACAACTCCATCAAAATTTTCGATTTTCTCTTTTACACCAGGTACAATGGCAACTGCCTCTTTTGTTCCAAGAGCTCCGTCGATGAAGTCATTCTGCATGTCTACAACTACTAATACCTTCTGCATATTTCCTTCCCTTTCGTTCTTTCTGCACATTTTTTCAGATAATACTATAAAATCTCTGGAAACGTGTGCTGTTATTATTTGTTATTACTATACAACGACAAAGTGTTTTTGTACAGGCAAAAGTGCCTGTTTTACTATAGCAATTCCATAAAATATCAATCATCTATTTTTCAGTATATTTTTCAAATCTGTACTTCTGTTTAATATCCGGATATTTGTCTCTGTCCACTTCACTCATAAACATATCATAGGGTCTGGCGCAGATTTTGAAAGGTGCGTAGAGTGCCTGGTAAATCATCAGTTTTTCACCGTTTTCTGTGTGATGGGCTACTGCAAGGACTTTATAGAGATATTCGGAAGTATCCGGGGATACCCATTCTCTTTTGAAATGCTGTACAATGTCGCCTGCATGGATATCGTGTTCCGGTGGTTCCGATGTGTTTTCATTTTCAGCACTGTCAGGTTCTTCCGGTTCTGTGTTGAGTTCCATATATTCTTCTTTATCAAGGGAAACCGGGATTCCGGAGCGACCATTGATGTGGACGCCGCCATACCAGGTACCTGTGACCTCACAAATATCGCCTACTTCGTATTCCATGCTACAGTCATTATTTTTCTTTATGATTCTGATCTTTGCCATCTTTTATTTTTCCTTTTATCTCTTATCATTGTGACATGCTCCCACCACTTAAATCCCAGATTTTGAAGTGGGGGCTTCTTGCTCAATGACTCTACTGAGCCAAGTATCTACAAGCTATCCTCGCGTGCCCCGCGATTCTTTTTGCCCGGACACGGGCGTATTTTCTTACTTATTGTCCGGATATGGACAGTTTATACTGCCAGCATCCTTCTTGCCTCTTCACGGATATTGATCGCTGCATTTCGATCTCTGTCCATCTCATTTCCACACGTGCAGCGGTATACTCTTTCGGATAATCCCAGCTCTTTTTTTATCTTTCCGCATTTACTGCATTTTTTGCTTGAAGGGAAAAAGCGGTCTATCTTTACTAATTTCTTTCCCTTCCAGGCAAGCTTATAATCCAGCATATTCCGGAACATCCCGTATCCATTATCCTGTACACTTTTCCCAAAGTGCAGACACTGGCCCATTGCTTTCATATCAATATCTTCTACCGCGACTATATCGTACTGGTCTGTGATCCTGCGGCTCAGTTTATGCAGATAATCCTTTCTCTGGTTTCGTATTTTTTCATGGCACCTGGCAACTTTCTTTTTCTGTCGCACATAATTGCGGCTTTCTTTTACACATCTCGACAGTTTACGCTGCTCCCTTGCCAGCCTTTTTTCATTTCTTCTGAAGAATCCTGCTTTTTCAAGTTCAATCTCTTCTGAAAACACTGCCATCCCCTGCATCGCATAATCAATCCCCAGTATTTTGGCATTGCTGTAATCTTCATCTGCTGCTTGGTTTTCGCAGCTGTATCCTTCATACAGCAGACTTGCAAAATACTTTCCGGACGGCTCCATACTGACTGTCACTGATTTCAGACAGCAGTTTTCTGCAGGCTCCCTGTGTTTTTTCATGGAGATCCATTTTAATTTGGGAAGCCGGATCCGCTTATCTTCTACCAGAATATTTCCGTTGACTACATTTGTTGTGTAGCTGTTTTTGGAGTGATGTTTTGACTTGAAACGTGGAAATCCAACCTTGGGATCACGGAAAAAATTCTTATATGCTTTCTCCAGATGAAGCTGAACATTTGCCAGTGCCAGCGAATCTACTTCTTTCAGAAATGAATACTCCTTTTTATACATGGCTGGTGTATTTTTTAACAGCTTTTTCGTCTTTTTATACTCCAGGATCTTGTCATTAAGCATCTGGTTATACAGGAAACGGCAGCAGCCAAATGTTTTTCCAAGGAGTATCTTCTGTTCTTCTGTTGGATAGATCCGAAAACGATATGCTATGTTCAATTCTTTTTCTCTCCCTGGGTTTCGATGTATTGACGGATTACTTCAACTGGTGCGCCTCCTGCCGTCAAAAGGCAGAAACTCTGACTCCAGAATGCTTCTTTCCAAAGTTTTTCCCGAATTTCCGGATACTCTTTTTTCAGCAGCCTGCTGCTGGCACTTTTATATGCATTGATAAATTTACTGAGTTCCGTTTTAGGCTGTGCACGAAACATTACATGCACATGGTCAATATCATGATTCCATTCCTCCAAAACAATTCCATATCGGGGTGCAATATATTCCCATATTTCTTTTGCTCTTTCTGAAATTGGGTCATTGATAACTTTTCTTCGATATTTTACCACCATGATCAGATGATAATACATCAAATATACTGAATGTGCATTGTGATCTATTTTTTCCATAAAAACAGTCCTTTTTTGATTTTTTACCTTATCGACTGATTCTATTATACCATGAATCGCATTGCAGAACAAGTGTTCTTTTCTGTTTTTTTTGCAATTCATCTCCCACCTATAGAGGAAGGAGAATTCTTGCTATATATTATGTTAAATATATTCACATTTTTTATTTCCAGCTCTTCCATATCTCCGGCTGATATCCTACTGTCGCCTGTTTTCCGTTTCTTACCACAGGGACTTTGATGATGCTCTGGTTTTCGAGGATTTTCTCTGCTTTGTCTTCCTCCGCAATATAAGTGATCAATGCCAGCAGGTCTTTATCCTTGCAGTCAGTATCTATCAGCTTGTTATAACCGCCAACTGCCTGGCAGACGGATTGGAATTCTCCTTTACTTAAGCCTTTTTCTTTCATATCTATAAACTGATATTTAATTCCCCGTTCTTTGAAATAGCGTTCTGCTTTCTTGCTGTCAAAGTTTTTCTTTGTACCAAAAATCTGTATATTCATAGTCTAATGCTTTCTCCCATTTTTTTAAGAATTATTGTTCCTGCTATATTTTCTCTTTTCCTGCCTGTTCACTTTAAATTTCCATCCATTTCACATTTTTTTCAAATTCTCACCACATATTTCTCACATTTCCTGGTTATATTATTATCTGTACAGAGCAAAGAGTAATTGCAAACAAAACTTTTTCTTTTTCATACTTTTGCCGGGAATCGATGAGGTTCCCGGCCTCCTTCTTTTATTCCGTTATTTTTTATTCCGTTAGATTTTCTTTTTAATATGGTTATAGATGTTCAGTCCTTTTGTCTGTCCGTATTTGGAAATGATAGATCTGTAAATCTGCTGTTTTCTGTTTTTGTCTTCTGCATTTTTCTCCACAGTTGTTGAAACATAATTTACCACTTCCTTTGGCATGCCTGCCTTGTCGAGAACCAATATCAATTCCTGCTGTAATCTCTTTGTTCCGGCTTTCATGTCAATTATCTTTTGTTTTGGCTTTTTTGTATTCTGCTTCTCTGATTGTTTGGCAGACTGCTTTTCAGGTTGTTCATTCAACTGTTTTTCTGTTTTTTGACCGGATTGTTCGATCATCTGTCCGTCTTTTTCTTTGACGGTCTGTTTTTTTACCTGTTTCCTTGTATGCACCTGTTTTCCGGAAATCTTCTCGTTTCTGGAGACTTTCACATCTTTTTCTGTTTTCCAGAACTCTATAATATGGTCAAATCCTGTATCCTTACTGATTACAACAATTTTACATTCTTCATCCTGACCTGTGCACTCTTTTCCTATCAGATATCCCAGATAAGATCCCAGATGCATATCTGCTGACTGATTTCCTGTCGGTACTTTATGTGTTACCAGCTTTGCTTCTCCGTGATCATTGATAATATCAAGGTCTATTTTTCTGCTGTTGTCTGTATAAAAAAGATGGATAATATCTGTTTCCCGTAATTTTTCGCATCCTTTGAAGCCTTCACTTCCTACATTTTCATAATCAATCAAATAATAAGTTTTAATAATCTTCATCCTCTCTTTTTTTCTCTGCTGTATAATACTCTGTCATTTTTCAGACAGATAATTCTTTCCTATTTTAACATGCATCTTTTATCAGTACAACCACATTGTGGCAACTCTCCTGGTTAGTATTTCCTGGTTGTCTTTCCTGTCTGTTCCATCCAGACAGAATATTATCATATCCACGAATAGTATTCCCATATTGCCACTATAATAAATTTACATACCTTTTGTGAAAAATGACGGATTTTTCATCAAATTCCAGTTGATAAATCTTTAACAAAATTCAAAAAAAGGCAAAAATCCTGTTGATTTTAAGCGTTAAATATGTATAATAGTAAAAGAGAAGCGATACCCATTCGCTTTTATGGTAAGGTATCTTAAGCCTGTTTAAACAGGCGCTTTCATTAACGAAGAAAAGAGGTTAAACGTAAGATGGCAAAAATCGATTTAAGCAAGTATGGCATTACCGGAACTACAGAAATTGTCTACAATCCTTCTTATGAAGTATTATTTGAAGAAGAAACCAAACCGGAACTGGAAGGCTTTGAAAAAGGTCAGGTCAGCGAACTTGGTGCAGTTAACGTTATGACAGGTATCTACACAGGACGTTCTCCTAAAGATAAATACATCGTTATGGATGAGAACTCCAAAGATACAGTATGGTGGACAACAGACGAATACAAAAACGATAACCATCCTGCAACTCAGGAAGCATGGAATGCAGTAAAAGAAATCGCTAAAAAAGAGCTCTCCAACAAGAGACTTTTCGTAGTAGATGCATTCTGCGGTGCTAACAAAGATACTCGTATGGCTATCCGTTTCATCGTTGAAGTTGCTTGGCAGGCACATTTCGTAACAAATATGTTCATCCAGCCAACAGCTGAAGAACTTGAAAACTTCGAGCCAGATTTCGTTGTATACAACGCTTCCAAAGCTAAAGTTGAAAACTATAAAGAATTAGGCCTTAACTCTGAAACAGCTGTAATGTTCAACATCACAACTAAAGAGCAGGTTATCGTAAACACATGGTACGGCGGAGAAATGAAGAAAGGTATGTTCTCTATGATGAACTACTTCCTTCCACTGAAAGGCATGGCTTCCATGCACTGCTCTGCAAACACAGATATGAACGGCGAAAACACAGCTATCTTCTTCGGTCTTTCCGGAACAGGTAAAACAACTCTTTCCACAGACCCGAAACGTCTCCTGATCGGTGATGACGAGCATGGCTGGGATGACAACGGCGTATTCAACTTTGAAGGTGGATGCTACGCTAAAGTTATCAACCTTGACAAAGAATCTGAGCCGGACATCTACAATGCGATCAAACGTAACGCTCTTCTTGAGAACGTAACACTTGATGCTGAAGGCAAGATTGATTTCGCAGATAAGAGCGTAACAGAGAATACTCGTGTATCTTACCCGATCAACCACATTGAAAACATCGTTCGCCCGATCTCTTCTGCACCGGCAGCTAAGAACGTAATCTTCCTGTCCGCAGACGCTTTCGGAGTACTTCCTCCAGTATCTATCCTGACAGAAGCTCAGACTCAGTACTATTTCCTGTCTGGATTCACAGCTAAACTTGCTGGTACAGAGCGTGGAATCACAGAGCCTACACCTACATTTTCTGCTTGCTTCGGACAGGCATTCCTTGAACTGCATCCGACAAAATACGCAGAAGAACTTGTTAAGAAAATGGAAAAGAGCGGAGCGAAAGCTTACCTGGTTAACACAGGATGGAACGGAACAGGAAAACGTATCTCCATCAAAGATACTCGTGGTATCATCGATGCAATCCTTAACGGAGATATCCTTAACGCTCCTACTAAGAAAATCCCATTCTTCGATTTCGAAGTTCCTACAGAGCTTAACGGCGTAGACACAGGTATCCTTGATCCTCGTGACACATATGCTAACGCTTCTGAATGGGAAGAAAAAGCAAAAGATCTTGCCGGAAGATTCATCAAGAACTTTGCTAAATACGAAGGAAACGCTGCTGGTAAAGCACTTGTTGCAGCTGGTCCTCAGTTATAATTATAACTTAAATTGTCCAAATGATACGAAAGGGATGCGAATGATTCGCATCCCTTTTTTGTACTGTTTCAAATATCAGACAATAAAATTATAAATGATGTCTTTATAATGCTTTAAGTTTCTCTGCCACCTTCTCATATGCCGGTATCGGAACATGATATTTTTCACCCATTCTTACTACTTCATAGACTAATCCATCAATTTCAGACTGTTTTCCTTCCATGATGTCTCTCTGCATAGAGGTAGTTGCTTCCGGTGCAAGGTTGGAGAGAATTTTTAAGTTTACATCTACCATATCTTTCTGAAACGGGATTCCCATGGCTTCTGCAAGTGTTGCGATTTCTCTTATCATGGTTTTAAAGAGTTCTCTGGCTTCGCCTTCTTTCTGGAAATCTGCGGCTGTTGCATGATAGTAGAGTCCTGCTGCACCGATTGGTGATACGTAGGAGAATTTCTCCAGTGCTTCGCGTCGGATATTCTCAGAAAGAATCCCGTCAATGTTGCTGTCACAGAGGTCTTTCTGGATTTCTCTCAGTTCTGATCTGAATTCTGCTTTGTCTCTTACGCCAAATACAATGCGCAGGATCTGTCCATGCTGAAGAAGTCTGCCTGATTCTTTAATGTTTGCCGAGACATAGATACATCCGTCTGTTACAAGAAGTTCAGGAAGTTGTTTTTGCATCTTCCCACCGGTTCCATAGATGTTTAAAACAGGAATTACGATGGTTGTTTTCTTTGAGATCCGCCTGATAAACGGAATAGTTTCATCCAGAGAATAGCCTTTCACACAGACAAAAATCACATCCGGATGGTCTGTGTAATGTTCCATATCTGTAGCCGGGATAGTGATTGTTTCTTCTGTTTTATCCCACATTTTTTCTAAGGTAAGCCCCTGTTCCCGGATTGCTTTCAGGTGTTCGCCTCTTGCGATCAGGGTTACATCCTTCCCTGCTTTCTTCATATAATATCCGGTAACACCGCCGGTTCCTCCGGCTCCGATGATTACGTATTTCATCCTCGTTTTATGCCCTTCTTTCATGATTCTTTTCTTATATCATAGCATAATTGGACTCTTTCTTCAGCATAATTATACATTTCCATGAGTTGCCATAAAGTTAATGTTTTCTGTTGTGGCAAACTCTGCCGCACAGATAAAATCTCCTTCATTTTCTCTGTCCGGATCATCCGTTACCAGAATAATTTTTCCATTTCGAAGTTCTTCCAGAGCTTCTTCTACTGAATCAAATCTGTTCATTATTTCTCTCCTTATGCGCTATATTTTTCTGCTGTTAACCGGGCAAAATCATCCGTATTGGCCGCTTATCTGATCTGGTCAAAATCCATACTTACTCAGAAAATCTCTTGTAATATTGCTTTTTGATGGCTGTTCTTTCACAGGTGTTATTAATTTCTCCACATATTTTCCAATAATATCTGTCTCAAGATTAACCATATCCCCTTCTTTACGTTCTCCGAGAACTGTAATCTTTACTGTATGAGGAATTGCAGAGATAGAGAAATCTTTTTCCGAAACTTTTGCCACTGTAAGGCTGATTCCATCAATTGTTACAGAACCTTTTATGACTATATATTTCATGATCTGGTCTGAGGTCTGAATCGTGTACCATACAGCATTATCATCTCTGTGGATTTTTGTGATTCTTCCCGTTCCATCTACATGCCCTGCAACAATATGTCCTCCGAATCTTCCGTTTGCAGGCATTGCCCTTTCCAGGTTTACATGCTGCCCCGGTGAAAGCTGAATCAGCGCAGAACGGTTCAATGTCTCGTGCATCACATCTGCTGTAAAACCATTTTCCAGACATGCAGTTACAGTAAGGCAGATTCCATTTACAGCTACGCTGTCTCCTGTTTTCAGGTCATCCAGTATTTTCTCTGCCTGTATCGTAAATACCGCTGAATTTGCTCCTTTTTTTATTTTTTTTACAGTTCCCAGCTCTTCAACAATTCCCGTAAACATTTCTCTTCACCTCACTCTCTATAAGAAAATCATCTCCCAGTCTGATCATTTCGCTGTTTTTTAATAATACTGCGCTGGCAGGATCAGGAAATCCTTTTCCTTCCACCGGCGTCTTTGCTTCTTCGCCTCCAAAAAGTTTAGGTGCTATATAGGTCTGAACTTTCTGAACAATACCGCTTTCCAGTGCTGACCAGTTTAAAGAACCCCCTCCTTCCAGCAAAATACTGTCTATCTTTGCAGCTCCCAGAAGTTCCATTAATCTGTTTAAATCTATGTGTCCGTTTTCTCCGGAACATACAGAACCTGGCATCCCAGCTCTTCATAATTCTTTATCTTCTGCTGGTCTTTACTGCTGCTTGCAAGGATTGTAGGAATTGTCTTTGCTGTTCTTACAATCTTAGATGTCAGTGGTGTTCTCAGATGGGAATCGCAGATAATACGCACAGGATTTCTGCTGTTTTCCAGTCTGCAGGTGAGCATCGGATCATCTGCCAGCACAGTTCCCACCCCAACCATAATTCCTGTATATTTCAGTCGCTGTTTCTGTACATGAATTCTGGAAGCTTCTCCTGTCACCCATTTGGATTCACCTGTATAAGCGGCAATTTTTCCATCCATAGTCATTGCATATTTCATGACCACATACGGTTTTTTATTTTGGATGTAATAAAAGAATGCTTCATTCAATTTATCACACTCTTCTTTTAAAATATTTTCTGTTACTTCAATTCCATGATCCTTCAAAATCCGGATTCCTTTTCCTGCAACCAGCGGATTAGGATCTGATGATCCGATGATCACGCGTCTGATTCCGGTCTCCAGGATTGCATTCACGCATGGAGGCTGTTTTCCATAATGACAGCAGGGTTCTAAAGTAACATATATAGATGCACCTTCGGGTTCTTCCGTACATGCTGCCAGAGCTTCTCTATCCGCATGGAGTCCACCGTATTTTCTGTGATATCCCTGACCAATGATTCTTCCGTTTTTAACGATCACAGCACCCACCATCGGATTAGGTGCTGTAAAACCCATTCCTTTTTGCGCCAGTTCCAAAGCCATTTTCATATACTGCCTGTCCTGTTCCATATCCGTTGTGTTTTTCAATCCATCATCTCCTGTTCTTTTATAACAATTCCATAAAAATTCCATAAAATAAAGCCCCGGTGTTTTTTCAACATCCAGGGCCTGGTAATTAATATTTGATATGAATGAATCTGACTCTTTATTTCATCACTGAAATTACTTCAAATGATATAAAAAAGCTCTGGAATAAACTTATTATTCCAGAGCAGTCAGCTTTCACAGATCAGTTAATTCTTCTGTATCTCTACTGTCATCTTCTTTCATCCAGACTGTACTGTCGGCTTCGGAATTGCACCGAATCATGCCTTATGGCTCGTGGGCTTTACCACCGGTAGGGAATTGCACCCTGCCCTGAAGATCTTATTTTATTTTTATCAGCAATTTTTGCAATTTACCTTGCTGATGTCTGACAGTATACTCTCAACCTTTATCCGTGTCAAGATTTTTTTCAGGAAAGTAACCCTCTTACCATCTCTGCATTAAATGTCACACCTGTCAGGTGATCTACTTCGATCTGGTACAGGGCATTGGCTGCGATATGCTCTGCTGCCTGTTCCAGATCACGAATACCGCTTGTATTTTTATGCAATTCAACGATGGCATCCAGACCGTCTTCTGTTACTACGCATTCTTCTGCTTTCAGGCTCATGCGTTTCAGGACTTTCGGAAGAACGTATTTGGAGAAGATGATCTTCTTCTCTTCTGATGTATAATCCGGGATATCGATCACCGCGAAACGGGACATCAAAGGTGCGCTGATCTGGGATTTATCGTTTGCCGTAGCAATTGGATAAACGCCCACTGTGGGCACCATACATTCCATATAGTTATCTGTAAATCCAAGGTTGTCAAGCAGAGTAAGAAGTACATCTGCAGGGTTTCCGTTGCCCTTGCCTGACGCTGCTTTATCAAGCTCGTTGATAATAAATACAAGGTTGGATTCTCCTGCTGCTGAGAAAGCTTCCATGATGATTCCGGGCTTTGCGTTTGCATAGATTCTGGAGCTTCCTGTAAGCTGTTCCGGATCATTGATGGAACTCATGTCCAGAGTTGTCCAAGGCAGTTTCAGGATACGGGCAACTGCGTATGCAATCTGGGATTTACCTGTACCTGCAGGGCCTACAAGGAGAAGTCCGTATGCAGGAAGTGTATGGGTACGGTTGATCTGGATGATTGTTTCAATGATACGCTGCTTTACAGATTCCATTCCGTAGAGTTCCTCATCAAGGATCCTGCGGGCTTCCTGAGGATCGATTGCTTCAAAGTAATTGCTCTTCCACTGTACATTCATCATGATGGAAAGTGCTCTCTGAGCATGACGTCTCTCCTCCGGAGATACTTCGTGTGAACGGGCAACTGCAAGGTTTCTTCTCGCCCAGAGACGGATATTATCCGGCAGGGTTCTGCCTGCGCAGGTCATAAAATCAGTGATGCTCTGAATGCTTGTCAGCTTCATCTCGTCCCCTGTTTCTTCCTCATCTTCATCCTCAACAATCTCTGCAGGTGCACTGCTTGCAAGAAGTCTCTCGATCATAAACTGAAGAAATCCGTCCTCTGCGGAAAGTTTCGTGCCGCCGCCAAAAGCAGTCTCACGAATCTTATAAACTGCATAACCATTCTCTTTATTCTCTCCTGAAAGGCGCACATTGATATGATTCTCCCCAAGCCATTTCAAAAGACTTACAAATCTTGAATCAATACTGATGATATCTGCACTGAAAACGCCGTCATCCTCTTTAAATTCAAAGGATGTACGTTTGATCGGATTAGTAAAAATACCGCAGGAATGATGTTTCCACTGACGGCTGCTGTTATCCAAGATCATGATCGGTTTCTCAGGGGAAGTCTCCTTTTCATTGGACTGGAACGTAGTGTAGGTACATTCAGACTGTACGCCTGTTTTCTTGTCTGAAGCACCGCTGAAATCAAATACTGGCATGGTAAATACTCCTTTTATCTTATCATGCAATGCATGACATATTTCTATTACACATCTCTGCAATCCTGTCGGAAGCTATTTATTATTCTAGCAGAATCTTTTCTTTTAATCAATTCTGTAAATGTATTTATTGCATAAATATTCAATAAATTATATCCTGATTTATTCCCCCAAAATCATTGACGGTAACATTCACAGGCCTTATAATAATAGTAACTGAGAATTTCCAGAAACTCTCTGGAAAATCGAAATTTACTTTTAGGAGAGCAAAATGAGCAAAATTATTTTAACCGGTGACCGCCCAACAGGCCGCCTTCATGTTGGACATTATGTTGGTTCATTATCCGAGCGTGTTCGTTTACAGAACTCCGGCTTATATGATGAAATTTATATTATGATCGCAGATGCACAGGCATTAACAGATAACGCTGAACACCCTGAAAAAGTTCGCCAGAACATCCTTCAGGTTGCCCTGGATTATCTTGCATGCGGCATTGATCCTGAGAAATCCACTATCTTTATCCAGTCCATGGTTCCGGAGCTTACAGAGCTTACTTTTTATTATATGAACCTTGTTACTGTAGCACGTGTACAGCGTAACCCTACAGTAAAAGCCGAAATCCAGATGCGTAATTTCGAGGCAAGCATCCCTGTCGGTTTCTTCTGCTATCCGATCAGCCAGGCTGCAGATATCACTGCATTCCGCGCTACTACTGTTCCGGTTGGCGAAGATCAGCTTCCAATGCTCGAGCAGTGCAAGGAGATTGTACACAAATTTAATACTGTTTATGGCGAAACTCTGACAGAGCCTGAGATTATTCTGCCATCCAATAAAGCATGCTTACGTCTGCCAGGTATTGATGGAAAAGCAAAAATGAGCAAATCTCTCGGAAACTGCATCTACCTTTCAGATGAAGAAGCAGATGTTAAGAAGAAGGTTATGTCCATGTTCACAGACCCGAATCATCTTCGCGTGGAAGATCCGGGACATGTGGAAGGAAACCCTGTATTTATTTATCTGGATGCATTCTGCAAACCGGAATATTTCGCAGAATTCCTGCCAGAATATCAGAACTTGGATGAACTGAAAGCTCACTATACACGTGGCGGTCTGGGTGATGTTAAAGTTAAGAAATTCCTGAACAAAGTACTTCAGGCAGAGCTTTCTCCAATCCGCGAAAGACGTAAACATTGGGAACAGCATCTCGATGATGTATATGATATCCTCAAAGAAGGAAGTAAAGCTGCTGAGGCAAAAGCTGCTCAGACACTTCATGATGTACGTTCTGCTATGCAGATCAACTACTTTGACGATAATAGCCTGATTAAATAATTTCCCAGGATATAAAACAGGTTCAGATACGAAATATATTATTCGTGTCTGAACCTGTTCTTTGCTTAGCATTATTTTATTACTATTTTTTCTAAATCCAGTTGTTTCTTTACAGATTTTCTTCGTTTCTTTTTTTCCTCATAGAGAGCTTTATCGGCATCTTTCAGTTCATCTGAGATTGCCAGTCCGCTACTGCATGTAACTATCGTGTATCCCACTGATAATTCCACATAATACGCTTTATCGGAATCTTTATTAAATGCCGCACTTTTCTTCTGAATCAGTTCACGAATCCACTGTCCGTCTTCATCATTTCCGGGAATCATTGCACTAAACTCATCTCCGCCGATTCTTCCTTTCAAAAAATTTTGGCTTTTTCGTTTTATTTTACAATATTTTTATTATTCATTCAATATATTTTGGTTGTTTCAACTTATTTTTAACCAAATCTTTACCATTTACTCTGCAGATTCCAGATTTTCTGCTACCAATTTTCCATTGTCGCAAGCAAAATTTATTGCATTTCTATCTCGTTTCCTGTACAATACTTTTATATTGTAAAGTATGAAACAGGAGGTAATATATTATGGCTTTTGATATCACACCTTATGTAGACATGTCCCCAAAGGAAGTTCGCGAACTGATTCGCAAGGGGGTAATTGATTTTCCAACCGCCGGTATGTGCCGCGGTTATGCACAGGCAAATCTCGTAATCCTGTCACCAGAATACGCAGCAGATTTTGAGGAATATGCACACAAAAATCCATTTCCATGTCCGATACTGGAAATCATCAAAGGAAAGCCTGACACACATGACATGGGGAAGGGTGGAAATATCTGTACAGATATTCCGAAATACCGAATTTATGAAAATGGCGTATTTACCAGAGAAATTACAGATGCTTCCGAGTATTGGAAAGAGGGTTATGTGGGATTTCTGATTGGCTGTTCTTTCTCATTTGAAGAGGCACTGATTCGTGAGGGAATCGAAATCCGTCATATTGCTCAGGGACGAAATGTACCAATGTTCAAAACAAACATCAATACAGTTCCTGTTGGTCCATTCTCTGGTCCTATGGTATGTTCCATGCGTCCTATGACACCGGAAAATGCAAAAAAAGCTTATGATATCACTTTCAAAATGCCAAATGTTCATGGTGCACCTGTACATATGGGTGATCCGAAGGAAGTCGGGGTTGATGATATTATGAAGCCTGATTACGGTGAGGCTGTAGACATTTACGATGGTGAAATTCCTGTATTCTGGCCATGTGGCGTAACCCCGCAGGCAGCAATTGAGAACGCCAAACCACCAATTGTTATCACTCACGCCCCAGGACATATGTTTATTACTGATATTCCTAACGCTGAGTTAAATGACTACCTGGAAATGAAAAAGAAATAATAACTCTGATCTACAATTCCAAAAGGAGAATTTTATTTAATATCATGCAATTTACATTTCCAAATTATTACAAAGAATTCTCCTGCATCGCAGGTGCCTGTCCTGACACCTGCTGTGCAGGATGGCAGATCGTTATTGATGATAAAACTCTGAAAAAATATCAGCACTTTAAAGGTCCATTCCGTAACCGCCTGCATAACGATATTGACTGGAAAGAACACGTTTTCCGACAGTATGATCGTCGCTGTGCATTTCTGAATGAAAATAATCTGTGTGATATTTATATAGAAGCAGGTCCGAAAATGTTCTGCAATACATGCAGAAATTATCCCAGACATATTGAGGAATTTGAGGGATTGCGCGAAATTTCTCTATCACTTTCCTGCCCAGAGGCTGCAAGGATTCTTCTATCTCAGAACAATAAAGCAAACTTTATAACCAGAGAAAAAGAAACTCATGAAGAAATCTATGATGACTTCGATTATCTTCTGTTTACTTCATTGATGGATACGAGGGATATGCTGATAGCCATTATTCAGGACAGAACGATTCCTATGCAGAAACGCCTGTGGAAAATACTTGCGATTGCACATGATTTTCAGCTGTGCGTAGATAAAAATGAACTTTTTAAATGGGAAGATATAAGGAAACGCCATGAAGATTCCGGATACGGAGAAGAATTTTGCAATAAAATTCATTTTAAAATGAATCAATATAATAAAGAAAATACCGCAAATCCTTCAGAGAAAACAAATATAACTGATGCCTCAAATGTAGACGATAGTACCTGCTGTCCAGATTATTCCTGTAAAACGAAAGAATTATTCCAGCAAATGTGGCAGACGATAGTTCCTGCCATGGAAGTCCTTCGTCCTGGGTGGAAAGACTTTCTGAATGAATCTCTGACTCCTTTATATACAGGAATTTCAGATGATCCGTCCGCAAAAATAAGTCTTTATCCATATCAGAAAAGTGAATTCGATTATTACTACCCGAACTGGCAGATTCAGGAGGAACAGCTTCTGGTTTACTGGATCTATACCTATTTTTGTGGTGCTGTTTATGACGATAAGATTTTCGCAAAAGTAAAAATGGCGGTTGTCTGTACGTTATTTATCCACGAATTAGACGTTGGAATATATCTGAAAAATAATCGACAGTTTAATCTGAAAGATCAGATTGAAATCTGCTATCAATTTTCCAGAGAGCTGGAACATTCAGACCTTAACCTGAATAAGTTTGAAGAATTAATGTCAGAAAGTGAAATTTTTTCATTTGAAAATCTATTAAAAATTTGCTAAAAAACTTGCTGTACATTGGTATTTTCCCTCTGTACAGCAAGTTTTTATTATCTATCCATACCAGCTTTCTTTCTGGAATCCTCTCTGACCATATCCCGCAGATTCTTCATATATTCACTAAAACTACACTCTTTGGTTCCATAGGTCATCTGAAGATCGTATTCCAGTGGAATCCATGTAGAAAGATCAGCTTCATTATGCTGAATCAATGCCTCTAATTTATCTAACGCCTTATATATCTTAGCTTCCAATGTTCCCAATGCTTCCATCTCAACAAACAATTCTTTCAAGTCTGTTTTGTACGGTTCTGGAAGGGTATCCAGCAGTTCATCCATTACAGAATTTTCATGTTCAGAATCAGCAGTAGTTTTCTCAAATGCAGGAATATCTCCTGTAATAGCTTCTCCCACGTCATGGAACATACACATTTTAATTACTTTATCAATATCTGCCTCAGGAAATTCATCCTGCACAAAATATGCCATCATGGTAAGTCGCCAACTGTGTTCTGCCACACTCTCATGTCGGCCTGAAGACGTATAAGAATGTCTGGTATAACATTTTAATCTTTCCGCTATCTTCAAAAAATTCAGAAATGCTCTGCTATCCATATATTTTCTCCTAATGTTTCTGCTAAATTATTACAATATAAACAGGATAACCGTAAAATTCCTGCCGTCTATTACTCATCACAATTTCAACAGGGATTCTAACTTATCAAGAATAGAATGACCAATCGTTCCCTCCGGCATTTTTACCTGGAAGTTATCTGCAATAGTTGCTCCGATAATTGCAAATGTATCCTCTTCCTCTAACTGACCACCCTGTTCCATCTTCGGTGACCAGGAAATGAATGGTACATATTCTCTGGTGTGGTCTGTTCCTGTGTATGTCGGATCATTTCCATGATCTGCTGTAATGATCAAGAGGTCATCTGATGTCATCTCATCCATCAGAACGCCCAGATTCTTATCAAATTTCTCAATTTCCTGACCATATCCTTCCGGATTTCTGCGGTGTCCCCAGAGTGCATCAAAGTCTACTAGATTAGTAAAGCAAAGTCCATGGAAATCTTTCTTACCAATCTCAATCGTCTGTTCCATTCCATGTACGGAGCTGTTAGAGTGCAATGCTTCTGTCACACCCTCTCCGCAGAAGATATCATTGATTTTTCCTATGCTGATCACATCGTATCCTGCATCTTTTAATGCATTCATAGCTGTTAATCCTGTCGGTTTAAGTGCATAGTCATGACGATTGCTTGTACGCTTAAACTCGCCTTTTTTCTTTCCGACATATGGTCTTGCGATTACACGTCCCACACGCCATTCATCTTTCATGGTAATCTCACGTGCGATTTCGCAGCAGCGATAAAGATTCTGAAGATCGAAGGTTTCCTCATTTCCGCAGATCTGCAGAACTGAGTCAGCAGAAGTATACACGATCATTGCACCTGTATTGATTTCTTCTTCGCCAAGCTCCTCAATAATTTCTGTACCGCTGGCGCTCTTATTTCCGATTACACGTTTGCCACAGCGTTTCTCAAGTTCTGCAATCAGCTCTGGCGGGAATCCTGTATCTGTAAAAGTCTTAAATGGTTTCTCTGTCTTGATTCCCATCATCTCCCAGTGACCTGTCATAGTATCTTTTCCATTGCTGGCCTCACTGACACGCATAAAACGTCCCATCGGATTCTCTACCTTCTCCATTTTGCCTGCCTGATGAAGATTTACCATTCCCAATTTCTGCAGATTCGGAATATCCAGAGTTCCCATCCGTTCCAGAATATGTCCGAAAGTATCTACACCCTTATCTCCAAATTTCTCTGAATCAGGCATCGCTCCGATTCCCAGTGAATCCAGAACGATCACGAATATTCTCTTATACTTTTCCATTTCACCATATCCTTTCTTAATTTTCTGGTTCTATCATACCATAGATTCTACTTTCAGGCTATTACAAAAATAAATCCGGAGAACCTTTCACGATTCCCCAGATTTGCAAATACTATAAAATAATTCCATATATGATTGTCGATGCCAACACAATGATAAAACCTTCCAGAATATCTATCGGTAACAATTTGATTCTCTCATTGATCGGCATTCCCATTGCCCCGGCTGATGCATGGAAAATGGAACCATGCGGCAGAGAATCCAATACAATTGTACCCGCATGAAGCATTGCTGCTCCGTACAAAGTTGGCATAATCTGTGTGATTGTACCCGAAAAAGTAGCTGATGCAATCGTTGCTCCTGCTGAACTTTACCTTTTGCCATTGCCCGATATAAAGCTACACAAAATACCTTTACATCCGCATAATCTACGGCATTTACAATAATTTTATTAAAGCCACGAACATTCATTAACAGATTTTCAATTTTATCTATATCCTGAGCAGGATCAGGTTAATTTACAGTATTCCCTGTTTATTTCCCGCACTTTATTTGAAGAAAACAGAACCACACAGCAGATTCATGGAAATCTGGATGCAATTCCGGAGGACGAAAAAGTAAACGGAAAAAATGTAACTGAACGTTTCTTCGGTCTTGCTGGAGCTGATGTTTCATCTTATTGTGGTGATAAAAACTTATGCAGATCCGAAAACCACTGTAGCAGAAGAACTTAAAGCTTTAAAAGCAGACTGGAATAACTGTCTCCGTCTGGGTGCAAACGGAGAATCCTCTTTCGTTGCTTTACAGTTCTATTATGCAATGACGATTCTGAAAATCTTTGCAGAACATAAACAGGATACAGAATATATCGAGTACCTGGAAAAAACTCAGCAAAAATTTGGTGAAAAAGTTCAGCAACTTTGCTGGGATAACGATCGTTTCGTACGTGGTTACACAGAAGCCGGTGAAAGAATCGGCGAGGCTAAAGCCAAAGAAACAAATATGTGGTTGAATCCTCAAAGCTGGTCTGTAATCAGCGGACTCGCTACTCCACAACAGGGTGATATCGCGCTGAATAATGTATATGAGCATCTTAACACAAAATACGGTGCGATTCTTATGGATCCTTCTTATCATGCTCATGCTTTCGACGGCGCACTGGCAGTTATCTACAATCAGGGTACTAAAGAAAATTCCGGTATTTTCTCACAGTCTCAGGGCTGGCTGATTCTTGCCGAAGCACTTCGCGGCCACGGAGAGCGTGCTTTTACATATTTTATGGAAAATGCTCCTGCTGCTCAGAATGACCGTGCAGAGATCCGTCGTCTCGAACCATACTGCTATGGTCAGTTCACAGAAGGAAAAGCCAGTGAACACTTTGGACGTTCCCATGTACATTGGCTGACAGGAACCGCTTCCACTGTTATGGTTGGATGTGTAGAAGGTATCCTCGGACTTCGTCCGGATCTTAAAGGACTTCGCCTGGCACCTTCTATTCCTAAAGACTGGAAACATTTCAAAATTGAGAAAGTTTTCCGTAATAAACACCTTACCATTTCTGTTGAAAACCCGAACGGAAAGGAAGCCGGATGCCAGAGCCTGATCCTTAACGGTCAGGAATTAAACGATAATTATATCCCTGAAGAACTTCTTCAGGATAAAAATGAAATTGTACTGACAATCTGATAAAAATAAGTCCCCCACTGCTTTTAACAATTAATGCAGTGGAGGACTTACCTTAGAAAATTATTCTGTAATTACTGTATTTCTTTTTCTATATCCCAGTGAACCATATAATGTTCATCCCTGTATTTACCAGGCGTCATGCCTACAACTTCTCGAAACTGCTGGATAAAGTGACTCTGTGAAGAAAAAGAAAGGCGATTTGCAATTTCAATAACAGAATAATCACTGTACTGTAAAAGATTCTTTGCCATTTCTATTTTCTGTCTGCGAATATAAGCACTGACCGATATTCCGATTTCCTTTTTAAATAGTCTGGAAAGATAGCTTGCTGATACTCCTAACGCATCTGCAAGATCTTCTATTGTAATACGTTCTTTGATATGGGAATAAATATATTCTTTACTCGCGTTAATATGCTTGGAGTATGTATTATCTCTAAAATACCTTCTCATTTTTTCAGTATAATCCATCACCATTTCATCATGAAGATTCTGCACTTCTTCTACAGTATGGATGTCATCCAACTTCTGAATATAAAAATCACTCAGACGAAAAGCCTGTTCCATCTCCATTCCATTTTGCTTACAAAGTCTGGTTATCATCGCAGTTGTAATAACAAAATGATATTTCATATTGGTGACTGCGTTTTGGGACAATATTCCTACTCCCTCGCATTCTGTAAATCTTTCCTGCTCACAGTTTTTCTTAACTGCCTCTATGTCGCCACTTGCAACCGCACGATAAAATAGAAATTCTTCAGTAGGTTCTCTATGCTCAATTTCATCAAATTCATCTTCTGCTTCGAAAAGAAGCCATTCATTCTGATAACTCATTTATTTCTCCTATGCCAATGTCAGTAAATCTTTTCCTTCTTTCAGTCTCTCATAAAATTGAATATAAAAATCCTGATTCTGGTCATAAGGTTTCATATAAAAACTGTTTACTACGAAGAGATTCAGATTTCTGATTAAATCTGAATCCTCTGAATTATATATTACCTCCTGCACATCCAGCAAAAAATAATGCCAGTCATTAACGAATTTTTCGTAATTCTTCAGGTCCGGTGTATCAATCCATTTTTTTACTTTGATTTTGCTTCGGTTTGTTTTTGGACACTCATGAATCTGGAGAATATATTTAAATCCACCATCTTCATAGAACCTCCCCAACGGAAATAATCTGCAAAATCCCGGTCTTATGCCGTGGATACTGCAACGGCCCTGACTGTTAAGAAATACACACTGTTCTTTCTCTCCTGCCATCCGAAGATGTGGGAGAATATTACCATCTGTTACTCCCAGTTCCAGGCAGTCCTGCAAAAGCTGCTCAACTGGTCTCTTCAAACCGATTGACAATCTGTGTACATCAAATGGGTCTAAGACCACCGAATCCCCCATTCCCTGACAGCAGTCACAACATCCCTCACAATCATGGCAGTCTGCTTTTACCATGTCATTCGAATCGTATAATTTTCCATCTGAAATTTCTTCCAGTGTCTGTTCTCTGCGCATAATTTATGCTTTTTCCTTTCACGCAAATAGCTATTTTATTTCTTTTCCCTCTATAGTCAATAAAGCGAAAATTCATACTCTATCGTTTATTGTTTTATAAGGAAAATAGTAAATTTGATTCAGTTAAAATGCTTCCAGACCACTGACACCCCAGTCGGAGGCAAGGTCTTTCATTCCCTCAAGCACTTCTTCTCTGGAATATCCGTTGTCATCCAGGAAATCTCCGTCCATATCGTTCAGGTACAGATAAAAGGTCAATGCCAATTCCAGATAATCTACATCATCCTCTACTATACCCTCATACAATTCATTTTCTGCTTCGTTGATCTTACCTTCTTCTGCAAGTTTCATAACAGTTACAAAAAGTTTATCTGCATCCGTATAATCTGCTTCATTTTCAGGTAATGTATAATTTGGCTGCCGTTCATGAAGCAGAAGCTTTGCAATTAATCTTCCTACATCCTGAATGTTTCTTATCATGTGGTCGTCCTGTACTGCCATGTCTGTTTCATCCTTTCACTTTTGCAATCTATAATTTTGTTTTTATTTTATACCTATATCCCGTTCAGATACTTCACATTCGGATACAAACCCACATCCTGTTTCATGTCCGTATCCGAGAACTTTGATTATTATTTTAATTCAATTTCAGCCCTGCAAGTGCCTGCGCAAATGCATTATTTACCGGCTCTTTTGCTTCTTTTTGCTGTTGCCTCATATATTTCCGGACATCGCGCTTATTAACTCCTGCACCTTCCTTTTCCCGTCTTGCCTGAAAAGCGGAGAGTTTTTCTTTATATCCGCAGACGCAGATAAATGTCTCTTCTTTGCCCTTTATGTACATTTCCATACGTTTATGACATTTCGGACAACGGGCGTTGGTGGTCCTGGAAACCGTTTCTTTGTATCCACATTCCCTGTCCTGACATACCAGCATCTTTGCATTTTTTCCATTCACAGCAAGAAGTTTCTTGCCACAGTTCGGACAGATTTTATTTGTGAGATTATCATGGTGGAACGTTCCCTGTCCGGTTTTAATCTCATCCACGATATCGCAGGTATAGTTTCTGATTTCTTTCAGGAATGTCTCCTGTTTCATTTTACCTTTGGCAATATTTCCAAGTTTCATCTCCCAGTCTGCTGTCAGCTCCGGCTTGCGAAGTTCCTCAGGTACCAATTCCAGAAGCTGTTTTGCTTTAGAAGTCAGATATACTTCTTTTCCTTTTTTCTCCATCATGAAACTGTTAAACAGCTTCTCAATAATATCAGCTCTCGTTGCAACAGTTCCAAGGCCACCGGTCTCACCGAGAGTCTTTACCGCTTTCGCATCATGGCTTTCCATAAAGCGTACCGGATTCTCCATAGCTGCAAGCAGGGTTGCTTCTGTAAATCTTGCAGGTGGTTTTGTTTTTCCTGTATTTACAGACACATTCTCTATACGCAGTTTCTCGCCCTTTTTCATCTGCGGAAGTTTCTGATCTTTCAGTTTCTGAGAGTTGTCCGACATATCTGCGTCTTCCTCTTCTGTATCTGCGTCCGTATTTTCGTACACTTCTTTCCATCCTGTACTTTTTACAACTTTACCACTGGCGGCAAAGAATTCTCCTGCTGCCAATCCTTCCATACTTACCTGTTCATAAATAAATGGCGGATAAAGTACACTTAAGAATCTGCGGACAACCATATCATAAATCTTACGTTCTTCATTTGTCATATGGTCAAGCTGCACAAACTGCTCCGTAGGGATAATTGCATGATGATCACTAACCTTTTTATCGTCCACAAAATTTCCATTGGCACGAATAGGCTGATTCAGCAATAGAACTGTCAGCTTTCTGTATGGACCGACTGCACATGCCTTCAGTCTTTCTTTGATCGTAGGCACAATGTCTTTACCAATATATCTGGAATCTGTTCTTGGGTAAGTAAGAACTTTATGATTCTCATACAGACGCTGCATAATGTTTAAGGTCTGTTTTGCCGAATACCCATATCTCTGATTTGCTTCCCTCTGTAACGTAGTCAGGTCATATAAGCCCGGAGCATATGTTTTCTTCTCTTTGCTGGTCACAGAAGAGATTTCCAGTGTATGATTACGGACTGCAGCGGAAATTTCTTCCACTCTCTCTTTATTAAAAGTTCTGAAGCTTTTACTCTTCGGTTCTTTCCACGTCCAGATAACATCTCCTGCTTTTACAGAAAGGCCATAATATTCTTTTGGTCTAAATGAACGGATCTCTTCCTCCCTTTTTGCAATCATGGCAAGTGTAGGAGTCTGCACACGTCCACAGGATAGCTGAGCATTATACTTACATGTCAGTGCTCTGGTTCCATTCATTCCCACAAGCCAGTCTGCTTCTGCCCTCGCTACTGCCGCTCTGTACAGATTATCGTACTCATGTCCGTTTTTCAGATTTGTAAAGCCTTCTTTGATAGCTTTATCTGTAACTGAAGAAATCCACAATCTGCGGATTGGTTTGTGGCAGTCTGATTTGTCAAGAATCCATCGTGCTACCAGTTCTCCTTCTCTTCCAGCATCTGTGGCTATGATAATATCTTTGATATCTTTCCTGTAAAGCTGTGTTTTCACTGCATTGTACTGTTTACCGGTCTGTCGAATCACAACCAGTTTCATTCGATCCGGCATCATGGGAAGTGTGGACATCTCCCATTTTGTATACTTTTTGTCGTATTCTTCCGGTTCAGCAAGGGTAACCAGATGTCCCAGTGCCCAGGTAACCACATACTCTTTTCCTTCCAGCGTTCCATTGCCTTTCTGATTACAGCGAAGCACCCGGGCAATATCTCTGGCTACAGAAGGTTTCTCTGCTATTACTAATGATTTCATAAAATAATTTTTATTCTCCTTATAAAAATCTACAGTCAGGGATTTTGATGTCCCTGACCGCTGATTTTTCTTTTATATAGAGTATAGCATAGATAAATATATGATTCCAGTTCTTATTATCTAAATTTTATTTCATATCAATTTTGTATCCTACTCCACGCACAGTTTCCACCAGTTCTCCTGCAGTTCCCAGTTTCTGTCTCAGTGTTCTGATATGTACATCAACGGTTCTGCTTTCTCCGTCAAATTCATATCCCCATACCTGATTTAAGAGCTGTGTTCTGGAAAGAACGGTTCCACTGTTTTTCAGGAGCAGACATAGTACTTCGTATTCTTTCAACGTTAGATTCACATTCTGTTTATCTACCGTCGCAATATGTCTGGCAGGGCAGACATAGAGATTTCCAATCTGATATTCTTCTGCACCGTCATCTTCTGTTCTTCTAAGTAATGCACGAATCCTTGAGATCAGTTCCATCATTCGAAATGGTTTCGGGATATAATCATCTGCACCGCTGTCCAGACCTACTACTGTATCATATTCACTGCTTTTTGCAGTCAGCATAATAATCGGAAGTTTACGTGTATCCAGACGTACACGCAATTTCTTTAATATGGAAATACCGTCTTCCTCCGGGAGCATTACATCCAAAAGCAACAATGCGGGCTGTTCTTTTTCCAGTGCTTTCCAGAAAAGGGAAGGTCTCTCAAAACCTTTTGCCTCAAAACCCTGACTTTTTAATGTATAAATCACCAGTTCACGAATACTCTCGTCATCTTCCACCAAATATATCATTTTTTGTTCTCCATTTACTATTATTTTCTGAATCAGGTAAATTTCTGATTTGATTAATCTCAGTATAATCGTGTGCCGTAAAATCTTTGTCCTGCTTTATGTTAAAACTTTGTAAAATATGTTACCGTTCACTACATGCCAGGCAACACACTTCGCGATGCACAGAATTTATACTAATCGTATAAATTCGCGCGGTATGTCTTGGTTTTCTGTGTCCTTCGCCCACAAAAAACACCTCGCGGGATATTACCAGTGAACAGTACTTAAAATATATTACTTTTCATCCTGCATTTTTTAATAAAATTTTTATATACTTTATGAGAAAATTTATTTGTAAAAGAAGTATGAAGATGTTATGATAGTGAAAGAAAGAATATAGAATGTTTCTGTAAACGAAATGAACAGTAATACAGTATTAAACAGATTATATAAAGAAGGTGACATTGTGAAACGTCTTATTGAAAAATACCGACATGGCTTTGTGATTGGTATTTACAGTATTATTTATATTTTGATGTTCAGTTATCTGGAACATCGTCCGGTTCACAGCTATCATATCGTACATACGGTTTTCGATGACTGGATACCATTTTGTGAGGTCTTTATCATACCTTATCTGTTATGGTTTCCGTACATGTTTCTGGCTGTAATCTATTTTATATTTTTTAATAAGAACAAACATGAATACTACCAGCTGGCATTTAACCTTATGATGGGAATGACTGTTTTCCTGATTGTTTCTTACGTTTATCCAAATGCACAGCATTTACGTCCAACAGAGTTCCCAAGGGATAATATTTTTACAGATGTAGTGAAATGGCTGTACAGCACAGACACTCCTACAAATATTCTTCCAAGTATTCATGTTTTTAACTCTCTTGCGATACATATGTCTCTTACAAACTGTGAGGCACTTCGTGATAAGAAAATAGTAAAGGCTGCTTCCTTTGCCCTTACCGCATTGATCATCATGTCAACCATGTTCCTGAAACAGCATTCAGTGATTGATGTATGTGTGGGTGCAACTCTTGTCTTATTTGGATTTTTGGTTTTTTATCCGAGAAAAGCCGCCATTTCTTCCAGAGCATCTTACTTTGGAGAAGCCAGACGAAAAAAAAGTGAAAATTAAAATTACCTTCTTGAAATAGATTTTGATAAAACAAAAAGAACTTTTTTAGAAAACATAAGATGTTTCCTAACATAAGTTCTTTTTTATCATCTTTCATCCATTCCTTTACATGTAAAAACTCTGTACAATCAAAATATCAGATGTTTCCTGTCTATTTTTAACCCAATTTCAATTAATTAAATCCATAGAATTTCTGGCTGATCTTATAGGCTGCCACTGACATCTTTCTTCCACCCTTTCCAGGCAGGTTCATTACTCTTCCAAAAAGACTGTGGCGTAATTTTCTGTATACCAGTTTGTTCTGCGTTTTAATATATTCCAGAAGTTCTTTCTTCTTCTGCAGAGATTCCTCTGTATTAGCACGTATCAGCATGATAGAAGAAATCGTTGTTATGATATCCAGATAACTGAACATATACTCTTTCAGGCGTTTATTGGTATTTCCGCAATTAATATATGCGTCTACCATCAGCTTATTTACACGGATCTGCTGGTCAATTCGTTTGATCATTACTTTCTCGTTTACGGATTGGTCATCTCTGCCGATAAAGTAGCGGTAGAAATTAACGTCCAGATAATACAGGTTCTTAACATATGGAAGCGGCTCAAATGCAAACAGATTATCTACATAGAATGTATGCTTCGGTAATTCCAGTCCGCACTCATGAAGCAATTTGGTACGGTAGATCATGGAATGCATCAGGAGATATTTTCCTTTCGGCATATGTTTTACTTCTTCCCATCCGAATACTCTGTCCTGTGGAAGACATCTGCGGTACTGCATTACTTTTTTATGTGTTGTTCCCTGTTTCTCATATACGAAATTGCTGATCAGAAGATCGACTGTCTGCGGTCCTCTTAGTAACTCGTATAAGGTTTCCAGAATCTTAATATACGCTTCTTTATTTACCCAGTCATCACTGTCTACTACTTTAAAATATAAACCTGTCGCGTTTCTGATTCCTGCATTGACAGCTTCTCCATGTCCACCATTCTCCTGATGGATAGCCTTTATGATCGTAGGATATTTCGTCGCATAGGCATCTGCAATCTCTGCAGTTCTGTCCGAAGATCCGTCATCTACTACCAGAATCTCTACTTCCTCTCCGCCTACTATTAATGACTCTATACATTTTTCCATATAATCCTGAGAATTATAGCATGGAATCGCAATACTTAACAGTTTCATCTTGTTGTATCCTCCTTGATATATTTTGCATACGCTCCAAAAGCAGATGGAATCGCGTATTGTTTACCTGACTGTTTCTTATTTGCAAAAATAATCTCTTTGTCCTGTGTTTTTTTCAGAGATGACACCTTTATCCTGTATGCCTGCATTCTCCACTCAATGTGGGAAAAAATATGTTTCGCAGGTGGAAGTTTCTCTATATATAAAGGATCAAGTCCAAGACTCTCTACATAGGAAAGGGCTTCTTTCCTTTCCAGATGTCCCATAACATTTGGCAATTCATATAAGCCTGCCAAAAGTCCTTTTTCCGGTCTTTTTCTGATAGCTGTACATTCTCCATCCTGAATGATAAATACTGTTTTATCTTCCAGAGTTCTGGCTTTCTTAGGGGCTTTTACAGGAATACCCTCTACCTTGTCATGTTTACATGCCAGACAGGCAGATGCAACAGGACATTCTTCACACTTTGCCTGACCATTCGGGACACATACTACCGCACCAAGTTCCATCAATGCCTGATTAAAATCTCCCGGGCATTCTGACGGCATGATCTGCTGTAACTGCTGCTCTATTTTCTTACGGACAGATTGTTTGCTGATATCTTCCGTACTCTCTGTAATTCTGGAAATTACACGAAGTACATTTCCGTCTACTGCCGGAACTGCAATCCCATATGCAATAGAAGCGATAGCACCGGCTGTATAACTTCCTATTCCCTTTAACGACAAAAGTGCCTGATAGTCTTCAGGCAATCTGCCATTATATTCATTTTTTACAGTATGAGCTGCTTCCTGCATATTTCGGACGCGATTGTAATATCCCAATCCTTCCCATAGCTTCAGAAGCTTCTCCCCCGGACACTCTGCCAGAGCTTCTATATCCGGAAGTTCTGTGATAAATCTCTGGAAGTATGGCTTTACTGCTTCCACCCGGGTTTGTTGAAGCATAATTTCTGATACCCACGTATAATAAGCATTATTCTTATCTCTCCATGGCAGAATTCTTTTATTTTCTCTGTACCATTTTACCAGAGGAGATACAATTTCTTCAAGCATAATTTAATAAGTTTCACCTTTCATTATCTCATTTCATTATTGTTCAGCACATTCTCAATAATGTTGTATATGAACAATAGCCTCATTTATCTTATCATAAAATTCTCCAGAACGCTAATACATAAAAAGAACCGCATTTGAGCCGGCACGATGCAAACCGGTTATAAAGCGATTCCTTTTATATTTGTTAAATATGTACAACCACTGAATTATTCGCTCTTCTGCCAAAAGTTACATGTTCATAACTTCGTTTATTTCTTACATTTTACTCTTAAGAAATACAAAAGACCGATAATAATGATTAACAATACCACTATGTATGCAATTTTAAAGACCAGTGCTGTAGTAAACATATCTACCGCTGAAATAACACCAATCAGAATAAGTGCTATTCCACATCCCTTTGCCATCTTTTTCTCATCATATAGTTTCTTACGGACATCTGCATTTCCACCTTTCATAAAAATGTCTCCATGTCCTGTCAGAAGCATTATGCCAACTATAAAAGCAGCTACTGTCAATATCAGATCCAAAGAATCCATATTACCCATAAATAATCTCCCTTCCGTCTCCAGCCCCAGAACATGCTAATTGCTGAAATGACTGTTTTTTCAAACATACTCTAATCTGGAGAACCATTTTCTTTTTATAAAAATCCGGGACTATTGCTTCTCACAACAGCCCCGAAAATATTATCAATAGAAACATACGATCGGCACATTATAATCAATGATATTATAAAGTTCTGCCGCTTTATCCGGAGGCATATTGATACATCCATGTGAACCACCTTCCATAAAGCGGTCACCGCCAAAATATGGCTGCCAGTTTGCATCATGGAATCCGATGCCACCATTAAACGGCATCCAGTAATTTACTTTCGCCTCATATTCATATTTACCATTTGCAAGCTGTTTACCTCTGAGCACATCAGGACTCTTTTTATAATAAAGTGTATAAATACCTGCTGGAGTCTGACGGTCAGCGTATCTCATATCACCGGAAACAATATCAGATTCAAAAATATCCTCTCCATTCTGATAATAGTACATATGCTGTTCGCTCAGATCAACTTCAATGTAAGTATTTCCAATATCATTATAACCATGTGCATTCGCTGTCATAGAATATACCGGTTCTCTGGTAGTCTGTATTCCTGACTGAATCTCCTGTGTCAGTTCTGCCACCTCGGAAGCCTGGTCTATCTGCCATCCATATGCAGAGCCATAGACGCTGACTGTTCGTCCGCTTGTTGTCTGGAACTCTCTCTCTGTGCCCACTGTATCATGCGCCGCAGCAAGCTGAGCCACGTAATCTGCAATATGCTGCTGGAAAGATGCATCATCCATAATAAGCTGACCTTTTTCGTCAAAATTCAGCCAGTCTTTTACTGTATTTCCATCCAGGGTCACCGTCTCATCCCCGAAAGTGTAGGTAATATTTGCTTTCGTGAAATTATTGCATGCATCAAGGGATGCCTGCAGATCCGGATCATCGCTCGTCACATCTGCCTTTACGTATACGTCAGGATTGCTGTCAAAATCAACAGATGCCTCATTCCCGGAAACAGCTTCTGAAAGTGCATTATAGGCTTCCCGAAGGTTTAATTCGCTTCCCTTTGTCTCAGGAACAATTTCAAACTGAGAATCTCCATATGCGACATATGCATTCTCAGGCGCAACCTGATTCTCTTCCTGCGCACAGTTAAGCTCCCTGACCTGTTCTTTCAGTTTTTCTTTATCATATGTCGTATTCTCTGCTGTTGTGTAGCTCTTTTTTTCAAATAAGCCACGAATCCATTCGTATGGTTTCTGATCTTTTAGAAGTTTCAATACACTTCCATCGGAAACATAGCTATATCCAATCTGATCTCCGCTTATCGTCTGCGGATCCAGATTTCTTGAGTCAACTTCTATGGAATAATTCTCCACTGTCTTTGCAATTAACTGTTCTGCCTCATAAGCAGTTTTTCCGGAACAGTTAATTCCATTGATTGAGGTTCCCTCAAAAAACTTATCTGAATAATAGTATGACATGCCCGCATATGCAGCACCTACACTTACCAGGATCATTGCAGCAGTAATTCCTGTTATTTTTAAAGCTTTATGCTTCTTCCTGACAGGCGGTTCATAAGGTGCAAGATCTTCATCATTAATCGGTACATAAGTGATTTTTCCCGGCCTTGCAGATTTACGATGTCTGCCTGTTGTTTCTACATTGCCATCCGAGGCTTTGTTACTTCTTTCCTCTTTGTTGCCCATCTATTTTCTCCTCAATATAAGTATTACAGTTCATTTTATTTTGGAAAATACAGCATCCGAAACAGAACTTTTAAACAGTAATCTATAACTTGCCTGTATCAGCTTTCTCATTATAACATAATTCTTCCAGTTTGCATGTACTATTCACTTTTTTCTTAAATTTTTTTAATTTTTTTCTAAACAATCCTATAAACCAAGTCTGCGTTTCATGTCTTTCATGACATAGAAATACATAATGATGAGCAGTCCTCCTGCCAATACCCATGCCATCGGACTGGCCATACATGCACCAAAATAGCTCTTATGTGCTGCCGCAACCATCGCAGTGATTCCACGACCTGCAAGCTCAGCTACACCTGCCAGCATAGGGAGCAGTCCATATCCCATACCCTGAATACCGTTTCGCAATGCATTGACAAAGTGCAAAGGAATGAAAAATACAGCCACACATTTGACATAAATATCGACCATCGGAATAACTTCTGCTGCATTATCTGAAATAAACAGGTATGAGAGATATTTTCCAAAGAAAAATATGATCACGCCGGTCACAATCGCATAAATAATTCCGATAATATGTGCACAGTTAAATCCCTGTCTGACTCTGTCAAGTTTACGTGCACCGATATTCTGTGCATTGTATGTAGCCATCGTTGTACCGATTGCAACATATGCCTGGGTAAAGATATTTTCAATCTTATTTCCTGCGGTAAATGCGGCTACCGCATAAGAGCCAAGAATATTTAATGCAGACTGAACCATCATCGTTCCGATTGCTGTAATAGAATACTGAAGTCCCATAGGAATACCGACAAGAATTTCGTTCCTGGCAATTCCAGAGCGTAATCTCCAGTCATCTCTCTTTAGCCTTAATTCCGGCACACATTTTATAATATAAACCAGACAAAGCAACCCGGATACTCCCTGCGCAGTGATCGTAGCCCATGCGGCACCTGCCACACCCATATGGAACGCAATAATGAATATTAAATCAAGTGCCACATTCAAAAGTGCCGCAAGTATCAGAAAATACAATGGTGTTTTACTGTTACCCAATGCTCTCAGGATACTTGCCTGAATGTTATATAATACCTGAGCAAAAATACCACCACAAATAATCATGATATATGTATATGCATCCTTAAAAATATCCTCCGGCGTATGCATCAGCGTCAATAATGAGTGCATTCCCAACATACTGACTACCGTCATAATAACTGAAATAATGATGGATAACAACGCCGCATTTCCCACAGACTGCCGCATCTCATCCATCTTTCCCGCACCGAATTTCTGTGAAGTGAGAACCGTAAACCCGGCTGTCAGTCCTGTAAGAAATCCTATGATGAGGAACATGATCGTTCCCGTAGAACCTACTGCTGCCAATCCTTTTGTTCCTACAAATTTCCCCACGATTATGGCATCTGCCATGTTGTAAAACTGCTGGAATACATTACCTATAAATACAGGTATCGTAAAATCAAGTATCATCTTCATTGGTTTCCCAACTGTCATGTCTGTCTGCATTCCAATAAACCCTCCAGTCCTTTCTTAAAATTAGTTTTTTCCTGTCTTTTACCTGATCGTTTATCAGATATCGGAGCGATTATAGTTGAAAAATTTTACCATTTCAAGATATGTTTTCCAATTCTGTAATTTTCTACATAATCACAAAAAGACCCCCGGTCAAACGGAGGTCTTTTTCGTTATATTCACGAATTATTTTTTATCAGAGTCATGTTGCCCTCTTCACCCTGAAATTTTTTATTTCTCTACAAGAAGAGATTTGCCTGTCATTTCTGCCGGCTGTTCCATTCCCATAAGCTGAATGAGTGTAGGAACGATATCTGCAAGGCATCCATCCTCACGCAGTGTGTATTTCGGATCAGCGTTTACAAGAATGAATGGAACAGGGTTTGTTGTATGTGCAGTCCACGGAGCACCTGTCTCATAGTCGATAAGCTGCTCTGCGTTTCCATGGTCAGCGCAGATAAACATCTGTCCATCAACCTCTTTCAGTGCTTCAACTGCTTTACCAACACATTCATCAACTGTTTCTACTGCTTTCACAGCTGCTTCCTGTACGCCTGTATGTCCAACCATATCAGGGTTAGCAAAGTTGATCACGATCACATCATATTTATCAGATTTGATAGCCTCTACCAGTTTCTCACAAACCTGTGGTGCGCTCATCTCAGGCTGAAGGTCATAAGTTGCAACCTTCGGGGATTTCACAAGGATTCTATCCTCACCTTTATTCGGCTCTTCTACACCGCCGTTAAAGAAGAATGTAACATGTGCATACTTCTCTGTCTCAGCGATACGTGCCTGAGTCATATTGTGTGCTGCAAGGTATTCTCCAAATGTGTTATGAAGCTGAACTTTGTGGAATGCAACCAGTTTGTTCTGGATTGTATCATCATACTCTGTGAAGCATACGAATGTAACATGTGGTCTTGCTTTTCTCTCAAATCCCTGGAAATCATCATCGCAGAATGCTCTTGTGATCTCACGAGCACGGTCAGGACGGAAGTTAAAGAATACAACAGAGTCTTTATCAGATACAACACCTGTTGGCTGTCCGTCTTTCTCAATTACTGTAGGAAGAACGAATTCATCTGTTTTGTCATTGTCATAGGATGCCTGAACTGCTGCTGCAGCGTCAGTTCCTTTTACACCTTCTCCAGATGTAAGAGCATTGTATGCAAGCTCTACACGATCCCAGCGGTTATCGCGGTCCATTGCATAGTAACGGCCGGAAACGGTTGCAATCTCACCTACACCGATTTTCTTCATCTCAGCTTCCAGAGCCTCTACAAACTCTTTACCTGATGCAGGAGGTGTATCACGTCCGTCAAGAAAGCAGTGTACATAAACTTTCTCAACACCCTCTTTCTTAGCCATCTCAAGTAATCCATAGAGATGTGTATTGTGGCTGTGTACACCACCATCAGAAAGAAGTCCCATAAAATGTACAGCAGAATTGTTCTCTTTTGCATTCTTCATTGCCGCAAGAAGTGCTTCGTTCTTAAAGAAATCACCATCCTGGATCTCTTTTGTGATTCTTGTAAGTTCCTGATATACGATACGGCCTGCACCCATGTTCATATGACCTACTTCAGAGTTACCCATCTGTCCATCTGGAAGACCTACTGCAAGTCCGCTTGCATTACCTTTTACAAAAGGATATTCTGCCATCAGCTTGTCCATAACAGGAGTCTTTGCCATATATACAGCATTGCCTTCTTTTTTGTCATTCAGGCCATATCCATCAAGAATCATTAATACGGTTGGTTTTTTGCTCATAATGTTCTCCTTTTATATGTGTTCATTATTGATTGCTGTATGTAACTGTACACAACCGTACATTTTAGCATACAGCAACTGTAATTTTTATATACAGACGCACTTTATCGTTCATTGCATGCCTGATAACACGCTTTTGTGCCCTCTTTATATAGTATCAAAATTTCAGGATTTTTCAATTCTTTTTTTTATGTATTTGGCTTCTTTGTTTAATTTCGTTTTATCAACTTATTAAGCGGATATTCATCATCTGCTTTTTTGCGCATCTCTGCATTGAATAAGTACTTCGCAGTTTATAGCAATAAACGATATCTTATTTTCCGTAAACACGAATGATTGTAGAAATCTTTCTTACAGAATCTCTGTTTCTCAGTTCCTCAATTGCAGTTCTGAAGTCACCTTCTCTTACTTTTTCAGTGATCACAACTACTTCCGCACAGCCTTCTACTTTGGTATCCTTCTGAATAATCTGTGCCACACTTACCTGATATTTTGCAAATATTGCCGTCATTTCGGCCAGAACACCACAGCGGTCTTCTACTTTAAGGCGGATAAAGTATCGGTTATGTGTATCTTCCATCTTCTTAACCGGAATCTCTTTATAACAGGTGCATCCGATTCTGCCACAGCAGCTGATCAGGATATTTCTTACAATGTCAAATACGTCACCTACTACCGCACTTGCTGTAGGAAGTTCTCCTGCTCCTCTTCCGAAGAACATGGCATCTTCTACTGCATCTCCATGAACAAATACAGCATTGTATGAATCATTTACAGTTGCAAGCGGATGAGAACTTGGAATCAGCATCGGGCATACATAGGCTTCGATTCCATCCTCTTCATTTCTGGCAACACCGAGAAGCTTGATATCACGTCCCATTTCTTTTGCATAATTAATATCCTTAGAAGTAATCTTGGCAATTCCTTCTGTATAAACATCATTGAATACGACACGTGAATTAAATGCTACGGAAGCAAGAATTGCTACCTTACGTCCGGCATCAAGGCCTTCAATATCTGCGGTAGGGTCGGCTTCCGCATATCCAAGTTCTGTGGCAAGAGCCAGGGCATCCTTAAATTCCATGCCTTCCTGAGTCATCTTTGTAAGAATAAAGTTGGTAGTTCCGTTCACAATACCCATAACTTCTGTCATATGGTTTCCTGCCAGACACTGTTTCAATGGTCTGATAATCGGAATTCCTCCAGCTACTGCTGCCTCAAATAAAAAGTCTACTTTATTCTCATGTGCCGCTTCCAGAAGCTCATGTCCATGAACCGCGATCAGGTCTTTGTTTGCTGATACTACATGCTTTCCTGCTTTCAACGCAGAGAGAATGTATTCCCTGGCAGGGTTGATTCCCCCGATCAGCTCAATAACGATCTCAATCTCCGGATCATTTACGATTTCGTCCCACTGACTGGTAAGCATAGAGGTATCTTCAAGTTTAGCTGCTGCTTTTTCTATATTTCTGACAAGGATTTTCTTGATTTCAACTTTACAGCCAATTTTAGCTGTCATTTCTTCTTCCTGATTCTTCAGTACCTTATATACACCTGTTCCTACTGTTCCAAATCCTAACAGTGCGGCTTTGATGACTTTTTCACTCATTTCACAGGATTCCCCTTTCTTATTCGTTGGTTTTTATACTAGGGCAGAATCAGCTATTTGTCAAGTTTGTCTGCGTTTTTAAGCAAAATCTCCACCATATTTTCGAGCTCTGTTTTCTTTTTGCGAAGCCAATTTATATACCAGATCGTTATCATCACTGCTGTCCAGGCTGAAACACAGAAAATACCTGCCAGAATCATGTAAAACATTCTCTCTGTTCCCTGACGCGGAGCTCCGTTCAGAAAACAATAATACATTGCCACTGACAATACAGCCATACAGCTTCCCATCATTATCTTTTTTATTAATTTCATCGTTATCATTTTTCCTCTCATAATGTCGTTATAATGACACTGTTATAACTTTCATTTTAACCCGATAATAGATAGTAATCAAGAACAAATTGGACGGTTATTACAATATGATAAGTTATAGGAAATTATGGAAAACTATGAAAGAGCGCGGAATCAGTCAATACGCTCTGTATACGCGTTATGGCATCAGTACTTCTTTTCTGGATAAACTCCGCCATAATGAAAATGTAGAGATTCGCAGTCTTGATATTTTATGCTCTATACTCAAATGCGATTTTGGAGATATTGTGGAACATATTCCGGATGAGACTGAATCCAAAGAACAATAATTCAGATTTATAATATAAGATTTCCTGTTTATGTATCTGAATTCGCAAAGAACATTTTGTTCTACATCGATTTATTGCAGAGAAGAAAGACTTAATAGAATGTTTATTTTTCTTCCTTATTTATAAATCTAATCTATAAATCATTCATAAAAAATAAAAGATTTTTCTCTCAATTTGTGTTATATTTTTATTGAGTAAAGTAATGCGCAAACCAACATACCTGAGCTCAGGAAAATTACGTGAAAGGATTGTAATATATATGAAATATGACGTAGTAATCATTGGCGCCGGACCTGGCGGCATTTTTTCTGCCTATGAATTGATGAAACAGAATGAAAATCTCAAGATTGCTGTTTTTGAAGAAGGAAATCCATTGGATAAAAGACATTGCCCTATCGATGGTAATAAGGTAAAAACCTGCATCAAATGTAAGACCTGCGCTATCATGAGCGGTTTCGGCGGTGCCGGTGCATTCTCTGATGGTAAATACAACATTACCAATGATTTTGGCGGAACTCTTTATGAGCATATCGGAAAGAAAGAAGCTCTTGAGCTCATGCGTTATGTAGATGAGATCAATGTTGCCTACGGCGGACAGGACACAAAAATGTATTCTACTGCCGGAACTAAATTTAAAAAACTTTGCATGCAGAATAAATTAAAATTGCTGGATGCTTCCGTTCGTCATCTCGGAACAGATATTAACTATGTAGTTCTGGAAAATTTATATGCCAAATTAAAAGAACATGTAGATTTCTATTTCAACACTCCTGTAGAGCGCTTGGAACTTCTGGATAACGGTTATCGTATCGTTACCAAAGACTGCACAACTGACTGCAGTAAATGTATCGTATCTGTCGGCAGAAGCGGAAGTAAATGGATGGAACAGGTCTGTAAAGATCTTGATATCCCTACTAAATCTAACCGCGTGGATCTCGGTGTCCGCGTAGAGCTTCCTGCTGTTATTTTCTCCCACCTGACAGATGAACTTTACGAGAGTAAAATTGTTTACAGAACAGAGAAATTTGAAGATAATGTAAGAACTTTCTGCATGAATCCTTACGGTATCGTTGTAAATGAAAACACTAATGGTATTGTCACTGCTAACGGTCACAGTTATGAAGATCCTTCCAAACAGACAGAGAATACAAACTTTGCACTGTTGGTTGCTAAACATTTCTCCGAGCCATTTAAGGACAGTAACGGATACGGTGAAAGTATCGCCCGTCTTTCCAATATGCTTGGCGGTGGTGTAATCGTACAGCGTTTCGGCGATCTGGTACGTGGAAGAAGAAGTACTGTTGCACGTATCGAAGAAGGTATGGTACGTCCTACTCTTGCAGCTACTCCTGGCGATTTAAGTCTCGTTCTTCCAAAACGTATTCTTGATGGAATCATCGAGATGATCTATGCTCTGGACAAAATCGCTCCGGGAACAGCAAATGACGACACTCTTCTTTATGGTGTGGAAGTTAAATTCTATAACATGGAAGTTGAGATTGATGAAAATCTGGAAAGCAGATACAAAGGATTATATATTATCGGTGACGGAAGTGGCGTAACTCATTCCTTGTCTCACGCTTCTGCAAGCGGTGTTTATGTAGCACGCCAGATTACTGAAAATATGTAATTTTTCTCTAATAAAAATATACAGGTAAGTCTCCCTTGTTGCTTATTACTTTCTGCAATTAAAGCAGGGAATTTCCTTGATTTGGTTAAAAAAGGATGGCGTAACATACCTGATTCAATAAAAAGCAGGATTATTTTGAGGAAATCTCCCGCCCTTACTATAAATCAGCTGGAGAGAAACATCCTGTTCAAAATGATCCTGTCTTTTTATTTATCTATGTTTTCTTTTTATTCTTTATGATATGCCATCCATTTGTCTGTTCCCAGGCGTTCAAATGAACCACAACATTGAAATCCACATTTTTCCAGCAGTTTTTGCATGGGGATATTGTCTTTATACGTGTCCATTCGAATATTAGGGAACTGAGTATACACCCAGTCGAGGCAGTAAGATGCCGCACCTTTTACAATTCCTGCAGATGCCACTCTGTGAACTACTGCATAAGGCTTTTCATTTAACCATTTCCCGTTGATTTCTCTATAGTCCTCATCCTCTTCTACTGCATAGTAGAAGACACAGGCAATCTGTTCCTCTGAAATGCAAAGATACATCTTATCTATATCTTCCCTTATCAATTCTGTCGAAGGATAATCATCTCCCCATTGTTCTTCATTTCCATTTTCACGCATAAATTTCCTTGCGTTTTTATAAACATGCATAATCTGTTTCAAATCTTGCATAGATGCTTTTCTTATTTCCATGAATTACTCCCACCTTTACTTCGTATCCTATAGTATGCTTTATGATGTATCGGATTTATAATATTTATTTTGTGAATTTCTTTGTCAAAAGACAAACATTTTCGCAGTGATCTGTAAAACTGAACATATCTACAGGCTGTATTTTTCTTACTTCATAACCATATTTTGTAAGATACTCCAAATCTCTGGCAAGTGTTTCCGGACCACAGGATATATAGACGATTCTGGACGGTCCAAGTTTAATTACGGAAGACATGAACTTCTTATCACTTCCCGTACGTGGTGGATCCATAAATACAACGTCTGCACACTCTCCATTCTCTGCCATTTTTTCCATAAATTCCCCTGCATCACCCTGGTAAAAATGCGCATTGATAATCTTATTTTCTCTGGCATTGATTCTGGCATCATGGACTGCATCCGGATTTAATTCTACTCCAATAACATTTTTCGCTCTTTTCGCTGCTACCAATCCGATCGTACCAATTCCACAATATGCATCGATTACGGTTTCCTTTCGTCCCAGACCCGCATATTCGATTGCTGTCTTGTACAGAATTTCTGTCTGCATAGGATTCACCTGATAAAAGGACTGCGGAGAGATGCGGAAAGAACATCCACAGAGTGTATCTCTGATAAAACCTTTTCCATAAATGACTATGTCACGTTCACCCAGTACCATACTGGTTTTCTTGTCATTAACGTTTAATACCACTGTAGCAATCTGTGGATATTTTTTCCGCAGGGCTTTTACAAAATTATTTTTTGAAGGGAAAACCGGAGATCCTACAACGAGGACTACCATAATCTCATTTG
This sequence comes from Blautia sp. HCP3S3_B11, assembly GCF_052064435.1. Lineage (NCBI taxonomy): Bacteria > Bacillati > Bacillota > Clostridia > Lachnospirales > Lachnospiraceae > Blautia > Blautia sp. HCP3S3_B11. The sequence goes on along the minus strand of NZ_JBQHVP010000014.1, from coordinate 68,700 downwards.
TTGTAAATCCTCTTCTTACCAGGACATGGCGTAAAAGTCCATATCCCGTATCCTCATCATAAGTTTTTATTTTAAAAGATTTCAGCATATCGCGGATTGTGCGAATAATCTCCTGACTAATCTTATCTTCAATCATACAATCTTCCACAGAAACTACTTTATGTGTTTTCGCCTCATATGTTCCGCAGATAATATTTCCTTTTCTGTCTCTGTCAAATACTGCATGAACTTTATTTCTATAATAAAAAGGATCCTCCATGCCGATAATTGGTTTTACTTTTCCAAATTTTTTCAGGAGTTTGCCCATTTTCTTCTGCTTTGCTGCCAGCTGTTCTTTATAAGGAATGCCCTGATACTGGCAGCTTCCACATTTTTTTGATACACTACATTTTTTTATTTTTTCTTCCATGAAACTCTGACCTGCTTTCTATTTTCACTTATTGTTTACTGTCTGTTTTCTACATATTTTTACATTATAACAGTGAAAACAGGTTCATGCAATCAGATAGCTTCAATTCTGTTTCGCAATTTCAACATTTTCTGATTCTTCAGCATTTTAGCGATTTCATACACATCATCCACAAAAAGGCAGACAATCCTGATTCCAATCAGATCATTTAATTTTGACTTTGCGATTGCGAAATCCGGTTTCAGATTCTTTCGAACCAATTTCGCATATATGCTTTCCGGCGTTTTGATTCTCTGTGTAACAGTCTGTATAACTTCCCGGTTATATTTGCTTTCCAGCTGTTCACCGATGATCTTCACCTTAACACCCAGTATTCCCATCACATATTGGCAATGAAGATAATACTCGTCTTTGTTCATTTCATTTCTTATCTGCTCTATTTCTTTTTTTATTTTTCTCTCCTCCGTTTCTACCATTATTAGTTGCTATTCCCATACACCCTCCCTAAGATATATAAATCTACAGCAATTCCATTATCGCAAACAATTTAGAATGTTTTTTCAAAACATTTTTAGTATAAACTAAATTATTACTATAATATCATATTTATAGTTCTTATACTATCAGTTTTTTGTAAAATAACCGTTAAATATACAGGCATAACCGGCTGTACTGACTTTATTCATTCAATAGAATGTCGAATAATAGAAGTTATTGTCGAAATGTTTTTAGCAGATTCCTGTTGAATTCTGTAGACGAATGTAGAAAAATATGCTATACTTCGTATGTACAAAAGAAACAGATTTGGAAAGCACCAACGGATCGGTAGTAGAAATACAAAAGATAAATATTTAAAATTCAGATTAAAGAGATACAAAAGATTTATTCTCTAAAATGCAAAAGATATTTTTCCAAAGTACAAAAGATGTTTTCACACCAGATAAAAAATAATACACTATAAGATGAAAAGAGTAGTTTTACAAAAACTGCTCTTTATTTTTGTTTAAATAGTAGATAAAAACAGACACCCTGGCAACTGAAGCGGACAGGGTGTCTTCTGTTTGGACACAAAGATTATCTATTTATAATCAGTTTTAAATTTTTATTCTTATTTGTAGTTTACAATCTTACCGAAATCAGCTTTCAGGGAAGCTCCACCAACAAGGCCGCCATCGATATCGTTCTGAACGAATAAGTCAGGAGCTGTTGCAGGATTTACAGATCCGCCGTACTGAATACGGATTGCTTCTGCTGTTGCTTCATCATAGATTTCAGCGATGCATGCACGGATACCAGCGCATACTTCCTGAGCCTGCTCAGTAGTAGCTGTTTTACCTGTTCCGATAGCCCAGATTGGCTCATAAGCGATAACTGCTGTCTTAGCCTGGTCTGCTGTAACGCCCTGGAAACCAACTTTAACCTGCTGACGGATGAAATCCATTGTCACGCCCTGCTCTCTCTGAGTAAGAGTTTCGCCACAGCACATGATTGGTGTGATTCCATGTTCGAAAGCTTTAAGGATTTTCTTGTTAACGTCTTCATTTGTTTCTCCGAAGTATTCTCTTCTTTCGGAATGTCCGAGAACAACGTATTTAACACCAGCGTCTACGAGCATTGCAGGGGAGATTTCTCCTGTGTATGCACCTTTCTCTTCAAAGTACATATTCTCAGCACCAACCTGGATGTTTGTTCCTTTAGCAGCCTCTACAACCGGGATAATGTCGATTGCAGGTACGCAGAATACTACGTCTACTTCGTCATTTACTACTAAAGGTTTTAATGTTTCTACTAATTTAACGGCTTCGCTTGGTGTCATGTTCATTTTCCAGTTACCAGCGATAATTTTCTTTCTTGCCATGATTCTATATCTCCTTAACATGAGACTGCCCTGTAGGATGTGCCCGGCAGTCTCTCTTTTTCTTAGTCCCACCCACTGCTTATTGCTCTTCGCAATTGAAGCAGGGGACTTACTTGATTCGGTTAAACTGATCAGACGGATAAACGATCCGTTCATGTCACCTGTTCAATACTTATTTATCGTTTGCTGCTGCAACACCCGGGAGTTCTTTTCCTTCCAGGAATTCAAGAGATGCACCGCCACCTGTGGAGATGTGCGTCATCTTGTCGCCATAGCCAAGGATATTAACTGCAGCTGCAGAATCACCACCACCGATGATTGTTGTAGCATCTGTGTCAGCAAGTGCCTTAGCAACAGCCTCTGTACCATGAGCAAAATTCGGCATTTCGAAGCAACCCATCGGTCCGTTCCATACAACTGTCTTAGCATCTTTTACAGCATCACAGAAAAGTTTTTCTGTTTTCGGTCCGATATCCATTCCTTCCCAGCCATCCGGGATTTCACCACGTTTTACAACCTGAATATTGCAATCGTTGGAGAAATCATCACCGATTCTGTTATCTACAGGAAGAAGGAGTTTAACACCTTTTTCTTCTGCTTTCTTCATCATGTCTAATGCATACTGAAGATAATCATCCTCGCAGAGAGATTTACCAATATGTCCACCCCTAGCTTTGGAGAATGTATAGGACATACCACCACCGATGATAAGAGTATCTACTTTATCAAGAAGGTTATTGATTACAGAGATCTTGCTGGAAACCTTAGCTCCACCAAGGATAGCAACGAATGGTCTCTCAGGATTGTTTACTGCGTTTCCAAGGAAATCGATTTCTTTCTGCATTAAGTAACCAACAACTGCTGTATCAACATATTTAGTTACACCAACGTTAGAACAGTGTGCTCTGTGTGCTGTACCAAATGCATCATTTACAAATACATCACAAAGAGAAGCGAGTTCTTTGCTGAATTCGTCTCCGTTCTTTGTTTCTTCTGCACGGTAACGTGTATTCTCAAGTAAGATAACGTCTCCGTCTTTCATTTCAGCTACTGCTGCTTTTGCGTTTGGTCCTACTACTTCCGGGTCTGCTGCAAATTTAACTTCCTGTCCTAATAATTCGGAAAGACGTTTAGCAACCGGTGCAAGAGATAATTCTGGTTTTGGTTCTCCCTTCGGTTTTCCAAGGTGAGAGCAAAGAATGATCTTTCCACCGTCAGCGATCAGTTTCTTGATTGTAGGAAGAGCTGCAACCAGACGGTTCTCATCTGTAATCTTACCATCCTGAAGTGGAACATTGAAGTCACATCTTACAAGAACTTTTTTACCTTTTACGTTGATATCATCAACAGATTTTTTATTCAGCATTTGTGGTGCCTCCTTAATAATATTCTTTATGTGTTACTGCATCGTCCACAGTAACATAGATTCCTCGAGCGTCCTGCAAAATCTGCTATGGCAGTTTTTCGGATACTCAGACAACGCGAAAAGGGTCCGGTCCAAATCAGACCGGACCCTTCCTTGGAGTCTATTCTTCTACACTTACTGAAAATTAAGCGTTCAGCAGTTTACCAAAATGTTTGATTGTACGAACCATCTGGCTTGTGTAGGAGTTCTCATTGTCATACCAGGAAACTACCTGTACTTCTGTTGTGCCATTCTCAAGTGGAAGAACCATTGTCTGAGTAGCATCGAACAGAGAACCAAATCTCATACCAACGATATCGCTGGATACGATTTCATCTTCGTTGTATCCGAAGGATTCGTTAGAAGCTGCTTTCATAGCTGCGTTGATCTGTTCTTTTGTTACATTACCTTCAACAACTGCTGTTAAGATTGTTGTAGAACCTGTTGGGGTAGGAACACGCTGAGCAGATCCGATTAATTTGCCGTTCAGTTCTGGGATAACAAGACCGATAGCTTTAGCAGCACCTGTGCTGTTAGGAACGATGTTAACTGCAGCTGCACGAGATCTTCTTAAGTCACCTTTTCTCTGTGGTCCATCAAGTGTCATCTGATCGCCTGTGTAAGCGTGGATTGTGCACATGATACCAGATTTGATTGCAGCAAGGTCATTTAATGCTTTAGCCATTGGAGCTAAGCAGTTTGTTGTACAAGAAGCTGCGGAAATGATGTGGTCTTCTTTTGTAAGAGTTTCATGGTTTACATTGTAAACGATTGTCTTAAGGTCGTTTCCAGCCGGAGCGGAAATGATAACGTGTTTAGCACCTGCATCGATATGAGCCTGAGCTTTGTCTTTGGATGTGTAGAATCCTGTACACTCAAGAACTACGTCTACGCCGATTTCTCCCCATGGAAGTTCAGCAGCGTTAGCTTTTGCATAAATTTTGATTTCTTTTCCGTCAACTGTGATGGAATCTTCTCCTGCTGTTACTGTATCTGCAAGAGCATATTTTCCCTGTGTTGAGTCATATTTTAATAAGTGAGCAAGCATTTTAGGAGATGTTAAATCGTTGATTGCTACGATTTCAAATCCTTCTGCTCCAAACATCTGACGGAATGCAAGACGTCCGATACGTCCAAAACCATTGATTGCAACTTTTACTGCCATGATAATATTCCTCCTATGAATTAAGTGGTTAATTATGATAATCCTTTTGTTTGTTAAAGAATCATCAACCTGTATTGTATTGTACATAATTCTAAACAAAAATTCAAGACCATTTTCTAAAAAAACAGATAAAAATTAAGTAAAAATGTAAATTCTATGCTATACTTGATATGTGGTATGCTTTAAACATTACTGTCAGAAGCAAATTGATACTATTTTGCATTATTTTTTCATTATTCTCAATATATAAATGTCCAATTTTCAGGATTTTTACGCATTATTATTTACGCTACTCTGTGTAGCGTAATAATATGTTTTCAGGATTTTGCTACTTTCATGTCAAAATACCTTGAGGAATAATAATGTGTGGACAGTAACTCGATAAAGGCTTTGGATGTTTGCCACATATATACAGCACGATCATCACCACATTATATTATTTATAATAGAAGAAAGGACTGAACTTATGGACAGACAGATATTATGGGATTGCCATATGCATTCTTCTTTTTCCGCTGATTCTGATACTCCTATGGAGTCTATGATACAGCGTGCTATCGAACTCAGTATTCAGGGGATTACTTTTACGGAGCATCTTGACCCTGATTATCCGGCTACTCCTGATGGTCTGGATTTTTCTCTGGATATTTCATCTTATCAAAAAAAGCTTATAGAAATGCAGTCTTTATATAAGGATAAAATTCATCTGCGTTTTGGAATCGAATTGGGCTTGCAGATGCACCTGGGAGATTATTTTAACTCACTTCTCTCTCAGACACCTTTTGATTTTGTCATAGGATCTTCTCATCTTGTTCATGGATACGATCCTTATTATCCTGATTTTTTTGAAGGACGCAAGGAATTTCTGTGTTATATGGAGTATTTTGAATCTATTCTTGAAAATATTTCTGTATATGATGATTTCGATGTTTATGGTCATATTGATTATGTTGTCCGTTACGGTCCTAATAGAAACCGCCAGTATTCTTATGGCCGCTATAAGGATATCCTGGATGAGATTCTTAAGAAACTCATTTCAATGGGAAAGGGAATTGAGCTTAACACAGGTGGATATCATTATGGACTTGGCGAGCCAAACCCTTGTGTTGCGGTAATAAAACGTTACAAAGAACTCGGCGGAGAGATCATTACGATTGGCGCAGATGCCCATACACCGGATAAAGTAGCATATGCCTTTGATAAGGCCGCTAATGTACTTGAAACTTGTGGTTTCAAACATTATACCGTATTTAAAGACCGTAAACCAAAATTTATTTCTTTATAAAGTATTTGAATACTTGCCTATATGGCAGTCTATGTAATATAATATCTCATGATATCAGGGTTAATAATTCAAAAAGGTCATATGTACATGCATGATAACACTTTTAACCCTAGCGCGTGTTTGGAAAAGGCTTTCTGCAAGATGTACGTCACAATTTGTGGTAGACTTGGTCCGATTAAGGCGGCATAGCGGGCTACGCTGAGGCTTTTTTATCTGTGCAATCAGATTCGCAAGCAAGTAAGTGATATAGTTATTTCGAAAACGATGTACTAGTGTGCCGACAAGTTGATTAATTCTTAATCAGACGTAACAGCTTTCCGTAAATCAACCGATTGGTACACCAGATCATTTCACATGATTTCAGAGGCGCAGTTTTAAGGCTGCGGCTTTCTGTATATATTTTTTCATAAACCAGGGAGGAATATTATGGCTAAAAAAAGACTCCAGAAGAAGCATTCTTCAGCAACAGTCAGAAAACAGGGAACTGAAACATTAAAGGTAACTACCTCTAAAACAGAGCCTGTTAAAGTAGAAACTTCTAAAGTTGAACCAATCAAAGTGGAAACTTCTAAAGTAGAGCCTGTCAAAGTGGAAACTTCCAAGGTAGAGCCTGTTAAGGTGGAAACTTCTAAGACAGAACCAATCAAAGTAGAAACTTCCAAAACTGAACCGATTAAAGTAGAAACTTCCAAAACTGAACCAGCTAAGCTGGAAATGCCTGCTGATATCGCTGTATATAATGAGCGTTTCCAGAAGCATTACGATGAATTAAAATGGTTATACTGTGAATTATATCAGGATCGTGATGATGTCATGACATATCTCAATGACCTCACATCTAATATGAAGACCTTTTATAATGGAAGAAATGCAGCATTAAGAGCATCTGACAGCAAACGTGAAGCAGATCCTAATTGGTATAAACGCAATAACCTGTTAGGTATGATGATGTATGTAAATAACTTTGCGCATACTTTAAAAGGTCTGGAAGAGAAACTGGACTATGTACAGGAATGCAATGTAAACTATCTGCATCTGATGCCTCTGCTCGCATCACCGGAAGGTAAAAGTGATGGCGGCTATGCAGTTGCTGATTTCCGTACTGTTCAGCCGGAACTTGGCACTATGGAAGACTTTTCAGAGTTAACAGCCAAATGTCACGAACGAGGCATTAATATCTGCCTTGATTTCGTTATGAACCACACATCTGAGGATCACGAATGGGCAAAACGCGCACGCGCTGGTGAAAAAGAATATCAGGATCGTTATTTCTTCTTTGATTCCTACGATGTTCCTGCTCTCTACGAGCAGACCTGTCCTCAGGTATTCCCGACTACTGCGCCTGGCAACTTCACATGGCTGGATGATGTACATAAACATGTTATGACCACATTTTATCCATATCAGTGGGATTTAAATTACAGAAATCCTGTTGTATTTAATGAGATGGTTTATAACATGCTGTATCTTGCCAACCAGGGCGTTGATATTGTACGTCTTGATGCAGTTCCTTATATCTGGAAACAACTTGGCACAAACTGCCGCAACCTGCCTCAGGTTCACACTATCGTGCGTATGATGCGCATGATCTGCGAGATCGTATGCCCGGGAGTTCTGCTCCTCGGAGAAGTTGTTATGGCTCCTGAAAAAGTAGTTCCATACTTTGGTACACTTGAGAAACCAGAATGCCATATTCTGTATAACGTTACGACAATGGCAAGTACCTGGCATACTGTTGCCACTAAGGATGTATCTCTTCTTCGCAGACAGCTGGATATTCTTGGTTCACTTCCTAAGGAATATATATTCCAGAATTATCTGCGCTGCCATGATGATATCGGATGGGGATTAGATTATGATTTTCTTAAGAACTTCTCTATCGATGAAGTGTCCCATAAGAAGTTCCTTAACGATTTCTTTACAGGAAAATATCCGGATACATTTGGACGTGGTGAACTCTACAATGACGATCCTCGCCTGGGTGATGCAAGACTTTGCGGAACTACTGCTTCTCTTTGTGGAATCGAGAGATTCGAATTTGAGGGAAATACTGCAGGTGTGGACAGAAGTGTACGTTATGATATCACATTACATGCGTTTATGCTTTCCCAGTCCGGTATTCCGGTTATCTACAGTGGTGATGAGATCGGTCAGTTAAATGACTATGCTTATAAGAATAATCCAAATAAAGCAGCTGATTCCCGTTATCTCCACAGAGGAGAATTCAACTGGTCTCTTGCTCCGAACCGAAATATCGCAGACACTGTACAGGGTAAACTTTTCCATGCACTGGATCATCTGGAACATATCAGAAGTGAGCACAACGTCTTTGATACAAATGCATCTCTTTGCACTATTGATACATGGGATTCTTCTATCCTTGCACTTGTTCGTGAAAATGATGACGAGAAATTTATCGGTATCTACAACTTCAGTGATCAGGATAAGGTTGCATGGATCAACGAAGATGATGGTATGTATACAGACCTTATCACAGGTCACGAGATGGAAGCTAAGGGCGTTATGATTCCGGCATTTGGATGCTTCTGGCTGTGTAGAAAAAAATAATATCAGATTTGTACCAGTTTAGTTGACAAAGGCGATATTAAACCATCTGTTATTTTCATATGTAATAACGCAAATAAGGACAACCCGTATTTTTCGCGGATTGTCCTTATTTTTTAACCCATATACATTTTATTGCAAGAAAGAATCCTGTTTGCGGAATTCTCCGTCTGTGCTGGGTTGTTTTAGTAACATAATTTCTCTCCGTCGCAGTGCGATCCTGCCCGGAGGACTTCTGTCTTATTTCTGTACTCTTTCCAGAAATCTTGCAAAAAATCCCCTATCCTTATCCTCTTTATCCAGAGATTTCTCGTAAATTCTTCTGATCCATTCTGTGATTGTTTCAATCAGAATCGGAGAAAATGTCATCAGGACGAATACAAGGATAATCATTCCGAATTCCAGTGATCCCAAGGTCAATAGTTTCTGTAATACTACAGCACTTATAAAAAATGCAAATTGCATTCCATAAATGATTACTTTTCTATATGTGTTCAACGGCGAGTAAACTGTACGCAGAGCAGACATATAATTCCATCCGGTAACAAGAACACATGCTGTATTTAACATTACATTGGAATGATATACATTCTGGCAGACCAGCATGATCGTAAATACGCATCCGGTGATTGTAACAGCCGCCGGGAAGGCGTTCATAAATACATGTCTTAAAAATGTATGGTCAATTTTATTATAATTGTTTTCCTGTGTCAGAAGAAATGTCGGAATGCCTACCGCGCAGGCACTAATCAGAGACATCTGTATCGGCTCAAACGGATATGCATCTCCAAAGAAAATCGTAATCAATGCTAAAAGTACAGAAAAAATTGTTTTTATCAGGAACATAGATGCCGCACTTCGGATATTATTTACTACACGTCGTCCCTGATTCACAATATGCGGCATTGCTCCAAAATTAGAATCCAGCAAGACCACATTTGCGATATTCTTGGCTGCATCACTTCCTGCTGCCATGGCAATGCTGCAGTCTGCCTCTTTTAATGCCAGTACGTCATTTACACCATCACCGGTCATAGCTACTGTATGTTTCTGAGCCTGAAGCGCCTGAACCATCTGTTTCTTCTGCTGTGGTGTCACACGTCCGAAAACACTGCATTCTGCAACTGCACGCTGCATTTCCTCATGAGTAGTGATTGTTGTCGCATCAATATAATGATCCGCATTCTTTAAGCCTGCTTTCTTTGCAATCGCTGAAACTGTCACCGGATCATCTCCCGAAATCACCTTAAGATCAACTCCCTGACTGTCAAAGAAAGCCAGTGTATCCGGTGCTTCTGCACGAATCACATCTGCAATAAGGAATAATCCCATCGGCTCCAGTCCTGCCGGGCATTCAGTTCCTTTCGTTTCCTGCTCGCTGTGTGCCAGAACAAGGATACGAAATCCTGCTTCTGCATATTTGCTGCAATATGCCAGAAGTTCTTCATTTCCTTCCGGAAACAGAAACTGTGCAGCTCCCATCAGGTAAGTTCCTTTTCCTTCAAATGCGGCTCCACTGTATTTTCTGTCCGATGAAAACGGAATAACATGAACCGGTTTTAAGTCAGACTTTGCCGAAAATTTCTCTCTAAGGGCATCTGCTGTTGCATTCTGGTCATGCAAAACTGACATAAGATTTCCCATAATATGGTTAATCTCCTGGAGTTTCCGTTTATCCTCCTCTGTGATATCCTTATTTAAATCGTCTGATTGTGACATTTTCGCATCAACTTCTGAGTCAGCCACTTGTAATATTGTTTTTTCACCTTCAGTATTTACTGTTGCTGACGCTTCCGCTTTCAAATCAATTATCTGCGGCTCTGTTTTTTCAAGAGAGACGGCTTTCACTCCAACTTTCTGTCCAGCGGTATACAACTGTACATCTTCGACGCGCATAGTTCCTTCTGTGATCGTTCCGGTCTTATCCAGACAAAGTGTATCAACTCTTGCCAGGGTTTCTATACAGTAAAGCTCCTGTACCAGGGTCTTCTTAGTTGCAAGAACCATAGAACCAAGTGTCAACGCCACACTTGTCAGCAACACAAGTCCCTCCGGGATCATTCCAAGTACAGCTGCCACCATATTTACTACGGAATCTTTCAGCGTATCTCCCACGATAAAATACTGTTTATAAAACAGCATCGCACCTAAAGGAACGATAATAATACTGATTACTTTCAAAATCGCATTCAGAGAGTTACGTAATTCTGAATTATGGCGTTTAAATTCCTTTGCTTCACTTGTGATCTGTGCGGCATAGTTATCCTTTCCGACGTGAATTACCTGACAACAGGCTTCTCCAGATGTCACAAAGCTTCCTGAAAAAAGTTCATCTCCCTGGTTCTTGGTCAAATTATCTGACTCACCAGTCAGCAGAGACTCATTTACTTCCACCGCTCCTTCCAGTACTTTCACATCTGCCGGTACCTGATCACCTGTCTTTAGGAAAATCAGATCATCAATCACCAGCTTCTCTGTGGAAATACTCCATTTCTTTCCTTCACGCAAAACAACTGTTTTACTTTCCGTAAGGATTGCAAGCTTATCGATTGTCTTCTTTGCCCTGATCTCCTGAACAATACCGATTACCGTATTGATCAGGATAATTCCCATAAACATGGAATTCTTATAAGATCTCACAAAAAGGACCAGCACCAGAAGTACAAGGTTCAGAAAGTTGAAAAACGTAAGTGTATTCTCCAAAATGATCTGCTTGTACGTCCTGGTATTTGGGTTCTCGTTGACATTAACTTTTCCTTCTGCAATCCTCTCCTGCACCTGTTCATTCGTAAGTCCTGTCATCTTTACCTCCTGCAGAAAATAGATAAATTGTTAAGGAGACCAAAACGAACAGTAACTGCCCGCTTTGTAATGATATCAGGGTCAAAAGACCCTTTGATCCTAACTTCACAATATAAAACGCAGGGCAGATGATGAGTATCATCCGCCCCTTCTTTTAATATAACGATTTCAAATCACAAACAGATTCAGCTTTCTGAAAAAACTGATTAATATTCTTCCTCTTCTGCTTCTTCACCTTCGTGAATATCAGACTTCGGTTTCTTAAGACCTTTAATCTCAATGTGATGTTTCTGGGCATAGTCCCATAAAGCAGCATGGATTGCTTCCTCTGCAAGCAGAGAGCAGTGAACTTTTACTGGCGGAAGTCCGTCAAGAGCTTCCATAACAGCTTTATTTGTAACTTCCATAGCTTCTTCGATAGTTTTTCCCATTACCATCTCTGTTGCCATGCTACTGGTTGCTACTGCTGCACCACATCCAAATGTTTTGAATTTGCAGTCTTTGATGATATGTGTCTCATCATCAATATCAAGGAAAATTCTCATGATATCACCGCATTTTGCATTTCCTACTGTTCCTACGCCACTTGCGTTCTCTATTTCTCCAACATTACGTGGATGCTGAAAATGATCCATTACTTTCTCACTGTAAGCCATTTGTATTTCCTCCTGTTATCCTGCTTATTTCTGTTTTTTCATAAAGTCTTCATATAATGGAGACATGCTTCTTAAATGTGCTACAATTTCTTTCAGTCTGTCTACTGTGAAATCTACATCTTCCATTGTTGTCTCTTCGCTGAGAGTCATACGCAGAGAACCATGTGCGATCTCATGCGGCAGACCAATTGCCAGAAGTACATGAGACGGATCAAGAGAACCTGATGTACATGCAGATCCGCTTGATGCACAGATTCCATAATTATCAAGCATCAGAAGAAGGGATTCACCTTCTACAAACTGGAAGCTGACATTTACATTATTCGGAAGACGTTTTACACGATCTCCGTTTACTTTTACATATGGAATTTCTGTCTCAATTCTGTGAATCAGATGATCTCTGATAGCGATTTCTTTCTCTGTACGCTCTTTCATGGACGCGTTTGCGCGAGTTGCTGCTACACCGTATCCAACGATTCCCGGAACATTTTCTGTACCGGCACGACGTTTACGTTCCTGTGCTCCGCCATGTACGAAAGAACGAATCTTCACACCTTTACGGATGTATAAGAAACCGATTCCTTTTGGTCCGTTAATCTTATGTCCGCTGGAACTTAACATATCAATATTGCATTCATCTACATTGATCGGAACCTGGCAGAATGCCTGAACAGCATCTGTATGGAAAAGAATGCCATGCTCTTTTGCGATACGGCCGATTTCTTTAATTGGCTGGATAGAACCAATTTCATTGTTTGCAAACATAACAGAAATCAGGATTGTCTCTGGTGTGATAGCTTTCTCAAGTTCATCCAGTTTCACAATACCATTCTCATCTACATCTACATATGTGATCTTCGCGCCGCGTTTCTCCAAGTATTCACATGTATGAAGAATTGCGTGATGCTCAATCTTTGTTGTGATGATGTGGTTTCCTTTTGATTTATATGCTTCGAAAGTTGCTTTCAAAGCCCAGTTATCAGCTTCAGATCCACCGGCTGTAAAATAAATTTCTTCTTTCTTTGCACCAAGAACTTCTGCGATCTGCTCTCTTCCTTTTGTGATTGCTTCTTTGCTCTTGCCTGCAAAATCATAAATACTGGACGGGTTGCCATAATATTCTGAAAAATATGGCAGCATTGCCTGGACAACCTCCGGTGCTGTTTTAGTTGTTGCCGCATTGTCCAGATAAATCATTTTTCCCATTTTCTTGTCCTCCTGTTTTATTTAAGTATGTCTGACACCGTTTCCTTTGTATTCAGACTTTCCATTTTTTCTTCATGTACTCTTCTGCTTTCATCGATCAGCTGACCAAGCATCAGGGTATCCACAGCGTTTGTAATACTGTCGTTAATTCTCTTCCAGACGAATTTCGCCACACAGACATCGCTGCCATGACAGGTTCCATCGTTCTCGATCCCAGGGCAGGCTGCTGCTTCCAGGCTGCCTTCCAGCACTCGCAGGACTTCACCGACCGAGATCTCATCTGCCGGCTTGCCAAGCTGATAACCGCCATAGGCACCTCTGCTGCTCTTTACCAGACCAGCTTTCTTAAGCATGGCCATAAGCTGTTCGAGATAGCTTGTGGAAATATCCTGTCTTTCTGCAATGCTCTGTAAAGAGACTGCTTCATTTTCGCTGTGTAATCCCAGGTCTATCAACGCTTTCAAACCATAACGTGCTCTTGTTGACAGTTTCATTTTCTCACCTCGTTTTTCAATTCCCAGTGTTTCCCTCGGATTTCATGATTACTTTACCAGAAACTATTTGTTCTGTCAAGGCTGTTTTGTACATATATTGCTGTAAAAGCGTTATTAAGGTTACTGTTCACTCCGTGCCCAGTAACACGCTTCGCGATGCACAGAATTTATGCTAATCGCATAAATTCGCGCGGTATGTCTCGGGTTTTCTGTGGCCTTCGCTCACAAAAAACACCTCGCGGGATACTATCAGTGAACAATAACTTATTAAGTTACTGTTCACTCCATGCCCAGTAACACGCTTCGCGATGCACAGACCTTACGGGACATCAGTAGTGAATAGTAAGCATTATTACGCAGCAAACTTAAAAGGGCTGAAAACTTTATTATGTCAAAAATGCTTTTTATAAAGGGGACTTTACTACTTACTTTTACCGGACTGCTTAGCAGACTTTTAGGCTTCTTTTACAGAATATTCCTTTCTCATACGATCGGTGCACATGGACTGGGACTTTTCCAGCTTGTTCTTCCTTTGCAGTTTCTGGTAATGGCCGTTTGCGCCTCAGGTATACAATCAGCGATTTCCCGCCTTACAGCTTCAGAAACTGCCCTTCATAACCCCAGACACGCCGGTGATTATTTCATCATTGGCACGATATTTTCTATTATGCTTTCTTTGTTCCTTTCCTGGATTCTTTATACTCATGCGGATTTCTGGGCTACACAGATTCTAAAAGAGTCCCAAACTGCCATTCTGATACAGATACTGTCTTTTAGTATCCCTTTAAGTACACTTCATACTTGTGTTAACAGTTACTATTTTGGCAGAAAAAAAGCAGGGTTTCCGGCAGGGGTACAGCTTCTCGAACAGATTTTTCGTGTAGGCGGCTGTTATGTTCTCTACCTTATTTTTGAATCACAAAAACGTACCGTTACTCCGGCGATAGCGGTTGGCGGAAATCTTATCGGGGAAATCGCCTCTTCTTTTATTTCTCTTTTTGCTGTCAGTATGCATTTAAAGAAAGCCGATTATACTTTTTCACATATAAAAAATCCTGGCTGGATTTTAAAAAATCTGTTTCAGATTTCTATGCCTCTTACTTTAAACAAAATACTTCTGACCGTTCTCAGCAGTATGGAAGTCATTCTCATCCCTGCCAGATTACAAATATCTGGATTAAGTGCTAAAGACGCATTAAGTATTTACGGTGTTTTTACCGGTATGGCTCTTCCTCTCATCCTGTTTCCTGCAACGATCACAAATTCAGCCGCTGTTATGCTGCTTCCTTCCATTACAGAACTCCAGACACTTGGTTATAAGAAGCGGATACAATATGTGGTTCACCAGATTTTCAGATATTGCCTGCTGCTTGGCGGTTTTTGTATGATCCTGTTTTTATTTTTCGGAGAATTTTTCGGAAACTTTTTGTTTCGCAGCCAGACTGCCGGTACTTATATTCACACTATGGCATATATCTGCCCTTTTTTATACCTCAATACGACTCTCACCAGTGTATTAAACGGACTTGGCAAATCAGGAACCTGTCTGATTCACAGTATGATCAGTATCTGTATCCGGGTATGTTTTGTATTATTTGCTATTCCGGTTTTCGGAATACGTGGATATCTGTATGGAATTCTCTGTGGAGAGCTTGTTCTTACCCTGCTTCATATGTATGCATTATCCGAAAAACATTTTCCCTATCGACATTCAGATAAGAATGGTTTATAATAAATGCCAAAAAAGCAACACAAAAAGACACAAAGGAGATACAACCATGGGATTCGATTTTATCAAAAAATTACCAACCCCTGAAGAAATTCGCAATCAGTATCCCATTGATGCTGAAATTCAGGCCATTAAAGATGCAAGAGATAAGGAACTGCGTGATATTTTTACCGGAAAATCCGATAAATTCCTTGCAATCATCGGTCCTTGTTCAGCAGATAACGAAGATGCTGTTCTGGATTATCTTACCAGATTACGCAATGTTCAGGAAAAAATAGCTGACAAGGTTCTGATTGTTCCACGTGTTTACACAAATAAGCCGAGAACAACAGGAGAAGGCTATAAGGGTATGGTTCACCAGCCGGATCCCGAAAAACAGCCAAACCTTCTCGCAGGTCTTATTGCAATCCGTAAAATGCATATTCATGCAATTCAGACCAGTGGAATGACATGCGCAGATGAAATGCTTTATCCGGAGAACTATCGTTATCTTTCCGACCTGCTTTCTTATGTAGCAGTAGGCGCACGTTCCGTAGAGGATCAGCAGCATCGTCTTACTGTCAGCGGTATGGAAGTTCCTGCAGGTATGAAGAACCCTACCAGCGGTGACCTTGCAGTTATGCTTAACTCAGTTGTTGCAGCACAGGGCGGACATCGTTTCATTTACAGAAGCTGGGAAGTAGAGACTAGCGGTAATGAACTTGCTCATACGATTCTTCGTGGTGCTGTAAACAAACATGGCGAAGCAATCCCGAACTATCATTACGAAGATCTTCGTCTTCTCTGGGAAAAATATCAGGAAAAGGACCTGAAAAATCCGGCTGTTATTGTTGATACTAACCACTCCAATTCTAATAAACAATATTACCAGCAGGTTCGTATTGCCAAAGAAGTTCTTCACAGCCGTCAGGTTGATCCGGAACTTCATACTCTGGTTAAAGGTCTTATGATCGAGAGTTATATTGAGCCCGGCAATCAGAAGATCGGATGTGACCATATTTATGGAAAATCCATCACAGACCCATGTCTTGGATGGGAAGAATCCGAGCGTCTTCTGTATACAATCGCTGAAATGTGCTAGTACACTAGTGTGCCGACAAGTTGATTCTTGAAACAATCTTGCAGGATAAATTTTCTTATTTCAAAGCGGAGGAGAGAGGCGTAGCGGTGGCTACGTCGATCGACGACAATGCGGAAATAAGAAATTTAGACGTAAGATTGTTCAAGAAATCAACTTGTTGACACACTACTGTACCATTTCGTAATTTTCTAACGCAAAAAGCTTCCACCAAATACGGCGGAAGCTTTTTATTTTTAAATAGACACTATCATCCATTTTTTCTTTTTTAACATTTATAGATACGCACTGTGTATATCAATGACGTGGGTGTGTTTTCATATACACATCCCGCATTTTGTTCATATTCATACCCAGATAAACCTGCGTAGTAGAAATATCTGAATGTCCCAGCATTTCCTGAACACTCCGTATATCTGCGCCATTCTGAAGCATATGTACTGCAAAGGAATGGCGCAGCGTATGCGGCGCAATATCTCTCTTAATCCCGGCATCATCCGCATATCCTTTCAACACCTTCCAGAATCCCTGACGACTCATCGCCTTCCCGGAACAATTTGTAAATAATGCAGTTTCTTTTTCCTCTTTTACAAAAGTAGTTCTGGATGTCTTCAAATATCGTTCCATAGCCTTTTTACACGGAAGTCCGATAGGAATAATCCTCTCTTTTCCATTCTCATGGCAGACTACATATCCAAATTGAAGATTCACATCAAAAATCTGCAGGTGTAGCATCTCGCTTACACGCATACCTGTAGCATATAATAATTCCAGCATTGCAGAATCTCTTATCCCTTTTGGTGTATCCAGATTCGGCTGTCGGAGCAGTTTATCTACCTCTTCTATCGTAAGTATCTCCGGTGCTTTTTTCTCAACCTTCGATGGTTTCAGATTTTCTGCCGGATCTTTTGTAATTACGCCTTCTTTCCACAAATACCGAAAAAACGCTCTCATAGATGCAATACTTCTTGAAATAGAGGATGATGCAAATTTCTCACGTTCCATATAACTTATGTATCCTTCAAGTTCAAGTTCTTTCACATCTTTATAATTTCTGATTCCCCGTTCTTCCAGAAATTCTGCCATTTTTTTCAAATCTCTTTGATAAGAAATTTCTGTATTTGCAGATGTTTTCTTTATATCATGCAGATATGTGATAAATTTCCTTATTTCTATATCCATATTCCCACGCTTCCGTTCCCTTTTATTGTTTATCCTATGTAGCAGATAATGACATCCCCAACATTTTAGCTAAATATCAAAGTATATCCAAGCACAAAATACACATCTGATCCATCATTGAAATAGTAAGGAAATAATGTGTATTTATTTAACATCACCAAACCATAATAATACTCGTCATAGCACTTCTGGTTCATTATTATTCTAAAATGTATATGTATTATACTGTTTATTTTACATAAAATCAAACCCTTTTTTTTGCCTTAAAGCGCGGTATTTCAAGCCTTTTCAGCATGATATACTATATCTCGGAGATTTTATGACAACCAACACTAAATATGGTAAATATATCATTCAAAAAATTTTAATATATTCCAGAATTTTACTGATGATCCAGGGATTTACGAAACACTCTACAAGGATTCCCAGGAAATATAGCAGAAAAGCAAACATCATTCTACGTAAATACATACTTATCTTTCCGAAAATTAAACCTTTATTTTTCCATATTTCCGATGACATTGTCCACTCCTGTTCCATAGAATACAACCAGACCGGAATATAAAACAAATATTGGGGAAGCAAAAGTCCCATACCGATTACTCCGCCCGCAAATCCAAATTCCAGTATGGATGCAGACATTATAATACCCGTATAGAGTCCGGAAGCTATAAGTGTTATAACAGAAAGAGGCTCGCCAAAAACGGAAAATCCGCAGATTACATTCAGTAGATAAAAGCATCCTCTATACTTCATTATCTCTTTCAGATATTCTATTCCTGATATATCCTTTCCTGCAAATGTACTTAAAAAATAAATTGAAGCCCAGGTTTTCTGCTGCCATTTTATTTTCCAGATGATGTTTGGTATCAGGTTCCCTGCCAGAAATCCTAAAAAGAATAAAAGCAAAACGGGAAATTTTCTTTTTCTTTTCATTCTCTCACCCTGTACCAGTTTACTTATCTTTCTCTTAAAATATTCCTGAATGGATAAGAAAGAATCTCTCAATCAAATTCCGCCCAATAAGACTTTTTGTGGAATAAAAGATTCCTGTGGAATTTCTTACTGCACAAAAAAACTGTGCAGACTGTAATAATACAATCTACACAGTTTATATCTGCAAAGAACTATTTATTGCTGTTCACTCTCGTGTCCAATAATATTATTTAGCATAGTCAATTGCTCTGCTTTCGCGGATTACATTGATTTTGATCTGACCAGGATATTCAAGTTCTGCTTCAATCTGTTTTGCAATATCTCGTGCAAGGAGAACCATATCTGCATCATTTACATGCTCCGGTACTACCATTACACGAATTTCTCTACCTGCCTGAATAGCAAAAGATTTATCAACGCCCTTAAACTGATTCGTAATATCTTCCAGCTGTTTCAGACGATTTGTATAAGTCTCCAGCGTCTCTCTTCTTGCACCAGGTCTTGCAGCCGAAATAGCATCTGCTGCCTGTACGATACATGCGATCAGAGATTCCGGTTCTACATCACCATGATGGGATGCGACCGTATTAATGACGATCTGTGATTCCTTATACTTCTTACAGAGATCCACACCAATCTGAATATGAGATCCTTCAACTTCATGGTCAATTGATTTACCAATATCATGAAGAAGACCAGCCCTCTTAGCCATACGGACATCTACACCGACTTCACCAGCTAACATACCAGATAGCTGAGCTACTTCGATAGAATGTCTCAAAGCATTCTGTCCGTAGCTTGAACGGAATTTCATACGTCCAAGAAGTTTCAGTAATTCCGGATGAATACCATGAACGCCAACGTCCATAGCTGCATTCTCACCATCTTCACGAATCTGCGCTTCTACTTCTTTCTGAGCTTTCTCAACCATCTCTTCGATTCTGGCCGGATGGATACGTCCATCTACGATCAGTTTCTCAAGAGCTACCCGCGCAATCTCACGACGAATCGGATCAAAGGCAGACAATACAACCGCTTCCGGTGTATCATCGATAATAAGATCTACACCTGTAAGTGTCTCAAGGGTACGGATATTACGACCTTCACGACCGATAATTCTTCCCTTCATCTCATCGCTTGGAAGCTGAACGACTGAAATGGTAGTCTCAGCTACATGATCAACCGCACATTTCTGAATGGCGTTGACTACATATTCCTTGGCCTTCTTACCAGCTTCTTCTTTTGCTCTGCTCTCCAGTTCTCTGTAAAGTCTGGCTACATCCACTTTTACATCATCTTCAACGGATCTGAGTAATTCTTCTTTTGCCTGTTCGGAGGTCAGACCTGAAACACGCTCCAGTTCCTGTACTCCTTTTTGCTCAAGTTCTTCTACTCGTTTTTCTTTTTTCTGCACCTCAGCTGCTCTCGCTGTGCATTCCGCTTCGCGCTTCTCCACTGCATCTGCTTTCTTGTCAACCGCGGATTCTTTGGCTAATACACGGTTTTCATACTTCTGCAGTTCGTTTCTTCGTTCCTTGGTTTCTTTCTCCAGTTCATTTTTTGTACGGAGAGATTCTTCCTTCACTTCCAATAAAGCTTCTCTTTTTTTAGTCTCAGCTGTTTTCAGAGCTTCATCTATGATGCTTCTTGCTTTGTCTTCGGCTGTTCCAACGACTTCTGCATCCTTCTGGATCTTGTTGTTTACAGCGACTTTGCAAGTAACAGGAACCGCAATAAGTAGCGCGACTACCACAGCGACAATTGCAACAATAATTGTTGTTGTCACAGGAGCACCTCCTTATTTAGTTTTCATTGTACAAATACAACAATACAAGTTTATCTTTTTTTCATACTTATGTCAAGTTTTTCTAGGTAATTGTTCGAATATTTTTCCGATTTTGCTTACTGTTCAACACGTTTGCAGTGAACGATTTCGTTACCAGGCAGTCGTCCGGATATTCATATCTTCAAGCACACTTTTTATATCTGAATAGCTAAATCCCCTTCTTAGCAGATACCCCTGCAACCGGCGCATTTCTTTTTCATCCAGTTCGGTATCGGGAGAGTATTTCTTCTCCACAGTCCGATACAGGATTTTCCTCTCATCAGGCATATTCAGCGCAGCCTCTTCTTCCCATGCAGACTCTGCTGTTTCCTTGTCTATTCCCTTGCTGATAAGTTCCTGTATAATCTTCTGGCGGCTCTTTGTATCCATTCTGTATGCAATATAAGTTCTGGCATATCGTTCATCATCTATGTATCCATAGGATTCTACATATGCCAACGCATAATCTACTGCCCTCGGACTAAATCCTGTCTGACGCAGTTTCTCTCTCAGCCCCCGTTCAGTGCGGTCCATATGTTCTAAGAGACGCATGGCTTTACGCCTTGCGTCTCTGTATTCCTCGGGTTCTTCTGTTAAATTTTTCTGTTGCTTCGTTGCAGACCTTCTCTTCAGCCTCTCCGCATTTTCAAGAAATTCTTTCAGATCTCCGAATGCATTTCCCATGATTATTCCTCAGAATCATCCTGTACGGAATCTGTTGCCGCAGTCTCTTGTGTATCGCCTTCTTCATCCGGCAAAAGATGATATTGGATTCTTACTTTCTTCTCAATCTCATCACAGATGTCCGTGTGCTCTTTGAGGAAAAGCTTCGCATTCTCACGACCCTGTCCGATTTTATCTCCATTGTATGCATACCATGCACCACTCTTATTTACGATACCGCAGTCAGCTGCCAAATCAAGAATATCTCCTTCTTTGGAAATACCAGTTCCGAACATGATATCAAACTCTGCCTGTTTAAATGGCGGAGCTACTTTGTTCTTCACAACTTTGATTCTGGTATGGTTACCTACCATCTCGCCACCCTGCTTCAGCGTCTCAACTCTGCGGACATCCAGACGAATGGAAGAATAGAATTTCAGGGCACGTCCACCTGTTGTTGTCTCCGGATTACCAAACATTACACCGACTTTCTCACGAAGCTGATTGATAAAGATAACAACGCAGTTGGATTTGCTGATAACTGCTGTAAGTTTACGGAGAGCCTGTGACATCAGTCTTGCCTGAAGACCAACATGGCTGTCACCCATATCTCCATCAATCTCTGCTTTCGGTACAAGCGCTGCTACAGAGTCAACGATTACAATGTCCACAGCACCGGAACGTACCATAGTTTCTGTGATTTCAAGCGCCTGTTCTCCGTTATCTGGCTGTGATATGTATAAATTATCAATATCTACGCCGATATTCTTGGCATATACCGGGTCTAATGCATGCTCCGCATCAATAAAGCCGGCAATTCCGCCCCTCTTCTGCACTTCAGCTACCATATGGAGCGCAACTGTTGTCTTACCACTGGATTCCGGTCCGTAGATCTCGATGATACGTCCCTTAGGTACACCGCCTACTCCAAGGGCGATATCAAGGCTTAATGAACCGGTAGGAACTGTTTCTACCTGCATATTGGCTCCTGATTCTCCAAGTTTCATTACAGAGCCTTTCCCGTACTGTTTCTCAATATGTCCAAGTGCTGCTTCCAGCGCTTTCTGTTTTTCTTCACTTATCATTTATATAATCTCCTTATACGCATTCAGAACTTATGTTCGTTTTATATTCATTATAGTATTATACTTTAAAGCGGATGTCAAGCTTTTTTGTTTTCTCTGAAAACAATTAATTTTTTATGGTTACTCAAAATCAAAGACAGCAAAAGCAGAGAATGCGCTTCTTTTGCATCCTCTGCTCTTTCGTGTCATTAATATGCATATTTTCTGCCTGATTCTCTTATAAACTATAGTGTATCATTCACTTTCAGCAAAATAATACAAAATGAATTTTTTATTCCGGTTTATCGCCAATCAGCCAATTGTACATTTCTTCATACTGGCGTGCGGAGCTGCCCCATGAGAAGTCAGCTGCCATAGCGCGGTCAACCATTTTATTCCACTCACGTTTCTTGTCGTAGAAAATTTTCTCTGCATTACGTACAGTTGCAAGCATTTCATGTGCATTGTAATTTCTGAAAGAAAATCCTGTTCCTGTTCCTTCATATTCGTTATAAGGTTCAACTGTATCCTTAAGTCCGCCTGTCTCTCTGACAATTGGAAGCGTTCCATAGCGAAGACTCATAAGCTGGCTGAGTCCGCATGGTTCGAATAAGGACGGCATCAGGAATGCATCAGCAGCTGCATAGATACGATGAGACATTGTTTCATCATAATAAATCTGTGCAGATACCTTTCCATGATATTTCCAGTCAAAATGACGGAACATATTTTCATAACGTTCATCACCGGTTCCAAGAACTACAAGCTGGATTGCATCCTGACAAAGTTCATCCATAACATATGCGATCAGATCAAAACCTTTCTGATCTGTCAGACGGGATACAATACCAATCATCATGACCTTTGAATCTTCCTGAAGTCCAAGGTCTTTCTGAAGCTGAATTTTATTTTTTACCTTTTCTTTTCTGAATGTAGTTGCGTTATATGTCTTTGTGATATATGGATCTGTCTCAGGGTTGAATACGTTATAATCAATACCATTTACGATTCCTCTCAGGCTGTTAGCCCTTGCACACATAAGGCCATCCAGTTTTTCACCATAAAATGGTGTTTTAATCTCTTCTGCATATGTATTACTTACAGTGGTGACTGCATCAGCAAATACGATACCACCTTTCAGATAGTTGGCATCTTTATATGCCTCAAGTTTATCTGCTGTGAAATAGTAATCTGAAAGTCCTGTAATATTCTGAATTGTCTTAACATCCCATACACCCTGGAATTTAAGGTTATGGATCGTCATGATCGTCTTTATATTCCAGAAAAATTCATTCTGCTGAAAACTGTCATGCAGATATACAGGTACAAGTCCTGTCTGCCAGTCATGGCAGTGAATGATATCCGGTCTGAACCCGATAACCGGGAGAACGGATAATACTGCTTTTGAGAAGAATGCAAATTTCTCCAGATCCCAAGTTCCTCCATCGTATGGTTTCGGTCCGCTGAAGTAATATTCATTATCAATAAAGTAGAACTGAATCCCTTCATACTCCATATGCATGATTCCCACATAGCAGTTCTTGTATCCAAGATCCATGTAGAAATGTGTGATATAGTCCATTTTACCTTTCCATTCCTGTTTCATACAGGCATATTTCGGTAAGATCACACGAATATCAAAATATCTTTTATCAAAATATTTTGGCAAAGAGCCCGCTACATCTGCCAGACCTCCTGTCTT
This sequence comes from Blautia sp. HCP3S3_B11, assembly GCF_052064435.1. Taxonomy (NCBI): domain Bacteria; kingdom Bacillati; phylum Bacillota; class Clostridia; order Lachnospirales; family Lachnospiraceae; genus Blautia; species Blautia sp. HCP3S3_B11. The sequence continues at coordinate 44,676 of NZ_JBQHVP010000014.1, read as the reverse complement.
GATAAATGGAACTGCTTCAGATGTTGCAAATAAAATATTTTTCATGCGAAAAACCCTCCTTGGTAGCCTTTATTGTATAATTATACTCCAAAATATGTCTATTGGAAAGAGTGATTTTTATATTCCAGTCTGATTTTATCTGCAATCAAGGCAATAAATTCTGAATTTGTAGGTTTTCCTTTTCCGGTACTTACTGTATATCCAAATAATTCATCTATCGTATCCATTTTGCCTCTGCTCCATGCAACTTCTATCGCATGTCTGATAGCCCGTTCTACTCTGCTGGCTGTTGTCTGATGTCGTTTCGCAATCGTAGGATAGAGTATTTTCGTGATAGAATTCAGCATTTCCATGTCGTTCACTGACAAAATGATCGCATCGCGCAGATACTGGTAGCCTTTTATGTGTGCCGGCACTCCAATCTCGTGAATGATATTGGTCACATCTGTCTCAAGATTTCTTATCGGTACCTGTTTTTCTTCTGTTCTCTCCGTCTGGCGGCTGATTTCTCTCATTCTTCTCTCGCCTGCTCTGCGCGCATGTTTAATACGGTTCAGAAGCATTTTATTGTCAAAAGGCTTCAAAATATAGTAGTCTGCCCCAAGGCTGAATGCATCTTCTGTAATGCGTTCCTGGCCAACAGCAGAAACTACAATAAATACCGGCGCTTTTTTGAGGCTTTTGTCATGAGCAAACTTTTCCATAACAGCCAGACCATCCATTTTCGGCATAATGATGTCCAAAACAACAACGTCAGGTTCTTTTTCACGTATAATATTGCAGATTTCCTCTCCATTATGAGCCTTTCCTACCAATTCCAGGTCTTTATCTTCTTCTATGATCTGACCAAGTACTTCCACCATTCTCTCATTATCATCTGCAACTGCCACATTTAATTTTTCCATGAGGCTATCTCCTCCCTGATTCTTCTACAAATAAAGTTTTTTCTCAACACATCTCATATTATAGAGGAATGAGAATGGAAAAATCAAGCTACGCTGAGTATTTTGTCCTATTTTCCGTCGACTGTTTTGGTGTTTTTTCTTTCCTAATTATTATTTTTCGCTAAAGTTTGAGATTTTTGGACAGCAATCGAATTTTATTTCATCTGTCATCTGCAGATCTGATAGGCAGTACACACCAATTCTTCATTCTGATATAACTCCGGATTTTTTTAACAGTGCCGCCCCAATCAGTGTATGAGCCTGCACAATCTGTTCTTCCTCGAGAGTCAGCTTCTCCTGTTTATTAAGAATTCCTTCACTGATTCCAATCTTACCTATATCATGAAGCGCAGATGCGATTGTAATGACCGAGCGATCCGACCAGGAAAGCTGATACACATCTGTTTTTCTTGCAAGTTCATCCAGCAGAATTTCCGTAATAATATTTATCCGCAAAATATGCTGTCCACTTTCCCCGTTGCGGTATCCCATGATCTGGCTGAGGATTCCTATCATAAACGGAAATGATTCATTTCCTCCTGCGCCTGTTCCATAGTCATGATGTCTTCTGTGTCCATAATTTCCTTTTTCCAAATTTTATGTCTGCTGTTCGATACCGTCATGTTTACATAAATGATAGCATATCATGTCGTAAAAATCGATTATATCACGAATTTAAAGCTTATTTCCCCTTTCCAACATGTTTTCAATAAAAATCCCATACCCACTGGTAGAGTCCTGCACAAACACATGAGTAACTGCTCCGATCACTTTTCCATCCTGTAATACCGGGCTTCCACTGAGTCCCTGTACGATACCTCCTGTTTTCTCCAGCAGATCTTCATCTGTTATCTGTATCACAAAACTTTTATTTGTATCCTCATGATTCAGGTCAATTTTTTTAATCTCCGCTTTATATTCCCTGACTTTTCCATCTACGCTACACAAAACAGATGCCGGTCCGACTTTTACATCCTGTTTATACGCCACTGACATTTTTTTCAAAGAAATATCCTCTTCTGCTCCTTTATAAAACTGTCCATAGATTCCATTTTTACTGTTTATAGCAATACTCCCCAGAATATTTCTGTCATCATACCGTATAAATCCTGCGAGTTCCCCAGGATTTCCTTTACTGCCTTTATTTATCGCAAGTATCTGTGCTTTATACAATGCTCCATCCCGGATATTCAGAAGTTGCGCCGTATCTATGTCACTGATTCCATGTCCGAGAGCACCATAATTCCCATTCTGGTCTACATATGTGAGAGTTCCTATTCCCTGCGTATCATCCCTGACCCAGATTCCAAGTTTATAATCTCCTTTTGTATCCTTTACAGGAGTCACAGACACAGGCACGCTTTCACCCTCACGACTGACTTCGAGCGTGACTGTATCTCCATCCAGATTGGCAATATCATTGATCAATTCCTTTTTCGTAGAAATCTTCTGTCCATTAAATGAGACAATATAATCACCCTGTTTGATGATATTTTTTGCTGGCTCTTTTGTCTCTCCATTCTGGTCTTGTATTTCTCCTGTATCTATCACCAGCACACCTTCTGTCTCCATATAAATGCCAACTGTACTTCCACTGACATAAATTTCCTGTTTGTCTACCGGCGTTACTTTAATCTCCTTAAACGGAATGTATCCAAGCAATTTACAAGGCAGGATATATCCTCCATCCCGTGAGACAGTAACTGCTTCTTCAAATTTAACTAATGGTGCAGAAAGAGCTTCTGTCACATCCCTTGCATTTTCTCCTCTGTCTCTGGATATCTGGATTTCATCAGGAATTTTTCTTTTCAGATACTGATATCCTAGCAAAAGCATTACTAACAAGTCAAGTGTGAAACAACATATGATAAAAAGGCGGTATTTTTTTCTTCTGTTCATCCTTTCGCACATCCTTTCGGTAAAAAATAAGAGAGAACAATCTGCAATGAGATTATCCTCTCTTAGTATGTGGTCAATTATTTTATTTGAATCTTGTATTTTTTTGTTTCTGTGCCAATTCTTTCATTTCTTTTGCATTCTCAAGTACCGCAGGTGTGATTTCTGCGCCGCCTAAGAGTCTCGCCAGTTCCCTGATGGAATCATCTTCCTTAAGCACATGAATCTGGGTAATCGTTTCTGTTCCCTGCAAGTGCTTCTCAATCTCAAAATGACTGTCCGCCATCGCCGCGATCTGAGGAAGATGTGTGATACAAAGTACCTGATGATGCTGTCCGATCACCGCCATCTTCTCTGATACTTTCTGTGCGGTTCTTCCACTGATACCAGTGTCGATCTCATCGAAGATCAGAGTCTCAATCTGATCTCTGTCTGCAAGAATTGCTTTCAAAGCAAGCATGATTCGTGATAACTCACCGCCAGATACGATCTGTCCCAGTGGTTTCAGGCTTTCGCCCGGGTTTGTGGAAATCAGATACTGGATATCATCATTTCCGTTATCTGTAAAGTTTTTCTTTTTCTGGAAATCAATGGCAAAATTTACATCCAGGAAATTTAAATCCTTCAGTCCCTGAATAATCTTTTCTTCCAGCTGTTTACTATATTCTTTACGGATTCGGGATAATTCATCCGATCTTTCTTCAAGAATATCTTTTAGTTCTTTGAGATGGTTCTTCAATTCCTGTAAATTTTCCTCATATTTACGTAATTTTTCCAGTTTTTCTTCCTGAAGTTTGCGATAGGAGAATATATCTTCGATCGTACGTCCATATTTTGCCTTCAGCCCGTTGATTAGATCCAGACGCCTTTCTGTCTCATAAAATTCTCCCTCATCAAAGGTCATATCATCCAGATATGCGGACAGTTCTCTGTTAAAATCATTCAGCAGACCATCCACAGAAGCCAGTGTTTCTGCCATAGGTGCAAGCTCTGAATCGTACTGGGTTACATGCGAAAACTCCTTCAAAGCCTCACCTACCGTCTCACCGGCGCCTTCTTTGCTCTCATATCCTGTAAGATTATGTACTAGCTGTAATGAATCCACGATTAGTTTTGCATTACTCATTTTCCTGTACTGGCGCTCCAGTTCCTCATCCTCATCCGGCTGAAGATTCGCCTTCTCAATCTCTTTGATCTCAAATTCCAGAAAAGCAAGTTCCCGGTTTCTCTGTTCTTCATCCATATTCATGGAATTCAGTTCTGTTTTGCATTTACTGTACTCTTTATAGGCCTGAGATACTTTATCTTTTACAGGAAGAACCCGGTTCTTTCCATACGCATCCAGAATTGCAAGCTGCTTATCCTGATACAACAGAGACTGGTGTTCATGCTGTCCATGAATATCTAACAGACAAGCTGCCGCAGCCTTCATCTGACCGACTGTACTTGTCTCACCGTTAATTTTATTGATACTTCTTCCATCCATGATTTTTCTGGAAAGAAGGACCTGACCATCCTCCGGATAAATATCCAGCTCTTTTAATGCTTCTTTTGCTTTTTCATTCTCTATCTGAAAAAGCAGCTCCACTAACGCATACGGTGCATTTTCTCTTATCATATTTTTAGAAGTCTTTGCCCCGAGGATCAGCTGCATTGATCCCAACAGAATCGATTTACCCGCTCCGGTCTCACCAGTCAGAATGTTTAATCCCGGTCCGAATTCAACTTCTATTTCTTCTATCAGTGCAAGATTCTTTACATGCAGATGAGCTAACATTTATGATTGCCTCCAAACTAGTCTCGTTGTTGTCATTGATTCAGCCTTACAAAGCTTCTTAATTTCTCTGCTGCTCCCAGTGCCATGTCTGCATTCTTTGCAGCGCACATAATGGTATCATCGCCTGCAATACAACCTAATATTTCCGGCCATTTCAGAGCATCCAGTGCTGCTGCCACGCCCATTGCCATTCCGGAAACGGTCTTTATCACAATGATATTCTGTCCCACATCAATAGAAAGCAGGGTATCTTCCAGTACTCTTGTATATTTTGCTCCAAGACTGCCTGATTCATTATTAATGATCGCATAGCGGGATTTTCCGTCTTTTCCTGCTACTTTTGTCAGTTTAAGGGCACGGATATCTCTGGAAACAGTCGCCTGTGTTACCTTAAATCCTGCCTCATTAAGTCTGGATGCCAGTTCCTCCTGTGTATCAATATCATACTGATGAATCAGTTCAATAATTTTCTCATGTCTTGCAACCTTCACGTTATTTCCTCCTGCTAATCAGCTGTCTCTCATCTTCCGGCGCAGCACTTCCACGAAGCTTAAATGATTCAGCTTCAGAATCTTTGTCTTTACATCCGCCTGACGAATCTGTATGCAATCACCGGTAACCATGGGAATAAATGTATCTCCGTCAAAAGATGCGATTCCCTTTTCGCAGTCACAGTGTCTTCCTTTTCCTATCTCCACAGTGATCACATCCTGTGCAGGAAAAATAATGCTTCTCATATTCAGCGTATGAGGTGCTATCGGAGTCATAATTGTCATCGCCGCATTCGGTGATACGATAGGACCGCCTGCTGACAGACTATATCCCGTAGATCCGGTCGGCGTGGAAATAATGATTCCATCTGCATTATAGGAATTAAGATATACATCATTTACGTAATTCTTAAAACGCACCACGCGAAGATGTCCGTCTCTGCCGATCACAATATCATTCAGGGCAATGTCATCCCCGATGAGTTCTTTTCCCCTGTATACCCTTCCTTCCAGCATCATTCGTTCTTCCACTTCATAATCATCTGCCATCAGCTGATCAAGTGAACTGTATAAAGATGTCTGATCTACCTCTGCAAGAAATCCGAGATGCCCCAGATTGATACCAAGAAGCGGAATCTCTTTGTGCACCACATCTCTGGCCGCCTGAAGAAGTGTACCGTCTCCACCCAGAACGATGATACACTGTGTATCATCCGGAATCTTTGACGGATCTGTATAATGATAAGCCCCTTCATGCTTTCTTTCGGCCTGCTGTACTTCACAACTTCTGCCATGTGCCTTCAGATATTCTGTAATTTTTCCTGTGATCGCAAGGTTTGAATCCTTGTCACTGTTTGTAATGATATAAAACCTGTCCATAGTTTCTTCCTGATCCAGTCTTATTTATCTAATGCTCCATGTGCCTGGGCAACCACGTCCTCCACAGATACTTCCAGACTGTCTGTAACCTCCGTTCCTTCCGGATGCTTCTTAAGATGAAGAAGATATTCGATATTCCCCTCCGGTCCTTTGATCGGCGAAAAAGAAAGATGACATGGTACCATGAAAATACTCATGGCATAATCGCGCACTTTCTCAATAACCTCCTGATGAACAGCAGGATCTCTTACCACACCTTTCTTACCGACTTTCTCTCTTCCGGCTTCAAACTGTGGTTTAATCAGGCATACAATCTCGCCCTCATCTGTAAGAAGATTTCTTACAGGAAGCAGAACTTTTGTAAGAGAGATAAAGGAAACATCAATAGATGAAAAATCTGCCGGTCCCTCTAAATCTTCCGACACTACGTAACGGATATTCGTTTTCTCCATACAGACTACTCTCGGATCATTACGCAGTTTCCAGTCAAGCTGTCCATATCCGACATCGATCGAATATACTTTTACAGCGCCATTCTGAAGCATACAGTCCGTAAATCCACCGGTAGAAGCACCGACATCCATACAGACTTTGCCGTCTAATGTCACATCAAAATTCTTCATCGCTTTCTCAAGCTTCAGTCCACCGCGGCTTACATACGGAAGAGTATTTCCTCTGACTTCAATCTTTACTGTCTCCGGAAACATTGTCCCTGCCTTATCCTCTTTCTGACCATCTACATATACATCTCCTGCCATGATGTATGCCTTTGCTTTCTCACGTGACGGCGCAAGGGCATGTTCCATCATAAGCATATCTAAACGTTTCTTCATTGTCTTTTTAATTCCTCACTATCCTCTATTGCCTGTCTGATATCAGCTACACCAAGACCAATTCTTGCACGCAGGCTGTCTACATTTCCCTGTGGCACAAAACGATCCCACACAGATGCAGATAATACTCTCACCTCAGGATGACAGGCTTCCATATAAGCAGATACATGCTCTCCGTATCCGCCGCTTTTTACGTTTTCTTCTACGGTTGCAAACAGACTATGATCTTTTGCAAGCTCATCAAGCAGCTTCACATCTAACGGTTTGACAAACCTGACATTTACAAAAGTAGGATCAAAACCATCTTCTTTCAGTCCCTTACAGACTTCCAGGCAGGATGGAATCATGCTTCCTACTCCCAGTACTGCGATTTTCTTTCCTCTGTGAATAACTTCGCTCTTACCATGTTCCACAGGTGCCTGATGTTCCTGCAGACCCTGATATGCACTTCCACGTGGATATCGAATAGCAACCGGTCCGTCACAGTCCACTGCAAATGCAAGCATTTCTTCCAGCTCTTTGTCATTCTTCGGTGCAAGAACTGTCATATTCGGCATCATAGACAGATAAGACAAATCAAAGCACCCCTGATGTGTCTCTCCATCTGCTCCTACCAGTCCTGCTCTATCAATAGCAAAAATCACATGAAGATTCTGCATACATACGTCATGCAATATCTGATCTACCGCTCGCTGGAGAAAAGATGAATAAATCGCGACTACAGGAACCAGTCCGCCAAGAGCCAGTCCTGCTGCAAAACTCACTGCATGTTCTTCTGCAATTCCCACATCAAAAAAACGATCCGGAAAACGTCTGGAAAACTCTATAAGTCCGGTTCCGTCCGGCATCGCAGCTGTAATAGCTGTCAGTTTCTTATTCTTCTCTCCCAAAGAAACCAGTGCTTTAGAAAAAACATCTGTATAACCCGGTACAGATTTCTTCTGAAGCGGATGGCCTGTATGAATATCAAATGGTCCGGTTCCATGAAATCTGTCCGGATGAGCGCTTGCAGGACCATATCCTTTTCCTTTCTTTGTAAGAACATGGACAACAACAGGTCCTTCCACTCGTTTCGCCTCATTAAACAGCTTCATCATCTGACGCATATTATGACCGTCAACCGGTCCAAGATATGTCAGTCCCATATTCTCGAACAGCATTCCCGGAATAAAAAGCTGTTTGATGCTGCTTTTGGTCTTTCGCATGGTATCTACCAGTGCGGTGCCGACTTTCGGAACTTTCTTCAACGTCTTTGTCACTCCCATCTTCATCCCTGTGTAAGCTTCCGCAGTCCTCAGGGCACTCAGATAAGTAGACATTCCTCCCACATTTCTGGAAATCGACATATTGTTATCATTAATGATAATGATAAAATTCGTCTTTAATTCTGCAGCGTTATTTAATGCTTCATACGCCATTCCTCCGGTAAGGGCACCATCTCCGATCACAGAAACCACATGATGTTTCTGACCCAGAATATCTCTGGCCCGCACATATCCAAGACCTGCTGAAATCGAATTGGAACTGTGGCCTGAATCATATGCGTCGCAGTCACTCTCACTTCTCTTCGGAAATCCACTTAAACCACCCTCCTGACGGAGATTCTTAAATTCATCTTTTCTTCCGGTAAGAATCTTGTGCGTATATGCCTGATGTCCTACATCCCAGATCACTTTATCTTCCGGAAAATCCAATACATTGTGAAGAGCCAGCGTCAGTTCCACCACTCCCAGGTTAGAAGCAAGATGTCCCCCTGTCTGGCTTACAGACTGGATTAAAAAGTCTCTGATTTCCTCTGCCAGAGGCTCAAAATCGGCCAACGGTATTTTATGGATATCATTGGGTTTCTTGATTTTTTCCAGAATCATTTGTATCCTTCCTTTATTTTCTGCGGTTTATCAATTTTTCAATTAACAAATACAGAAATTCATTATTTTTATTCAGGCTTTTCAGCAGTTTTATTGCTTTTCCTGAAAGCAGTTCTACCTGTCTGGAAGCCTCTTCTATCCCAAAAAGTGTCACATAAGTGACTTTATTATTCTTCTCATCACTGTGCACAGGTTTTCCAAGTTCTTCATCTGTGCTGGTCACATCCAGAATGTCATCCTGAATCTGGAAAGCAAGACCGATATTTCCGGCAGCCTCTTCTACCACAGCTACCTGCTGCTCATCTGCCCCTGCAAGAATCGCTCCTGTCATCATAGATGCTTCGATCAGTGCAGAGGTCTTATTTCTGTAGATGTAATCCAGCATCTCTTTTTCAAGAGGTTTTCCGTCGTTCTCTACATCCACGCTCTGGCCGCCGAGCATTCCATGAATACCGGTTTTCTCTGCCATCACTTTCAATGCACAGATTACTCTGTCCTGGTCTTTTGTAAGTGAAAATGCCTGTAACATCGTTTCATATGCATAATTAAGCAAAGCAACACCGCTTAAGACTCCCATAGCTTCTCCATAAACCTTATGCGTTGTCAGCCTGCCTCGCCTGTAATCATCATTATCCAGCGCAGGAAGGTCATCATGGATCAGCGAATGGGTATGGATCATCTCCATTCCCGCCATAAATGGCTCTGCAACTTTCTCTGTGCCGCCAAATAAACGATATGTCTCCTGTATCAGCATCGGACGCAGGCGCTTTCCTCCGGCCAGCATGCTGTAATTCATCGCCTGTGCCATTGTTCTGGCAAATCCCTCTTCCGCTGGCAGAAAGCTACGGAACATTTCTTCTATTTCATCCGTTCTTCTCTTTAATTCATCTTGAAAATTCACTAAACGTACCATCCTCATTGAGCTGCAGCATCTTCTTCTCCACTGTATCCAGCTTCTCACTGCATAGTTTCAAAAGTTCCATACCCTGTCTGTACAGTCTGAAAGAATCCTCCAGTGATGTCTCGCGGTCCTCCAGTTTCCCAGCCAGCAGATCCAGCTCTGTAAACATCTCCTCCAGAGGCTTCTCCTCCTGTAACTGTTCACTGTTCTCATTCTTCGCCATGGATTCTCTCCTCCTTTACTGTACTCTCAACCTGTGCTTCTATTGTACCATCTGTCACAGATATATAAATGGTATCCCCATTTTGTACCTGTTCTACACTTGTCAATGTTTTTTTCGTCTTATCTATTACATAAGAATATCCCTGATTCAGTTTCTTTAAAGGAGAAAGCCCTGTAAAACGTTCCAGATAAATAGACAGTCTGTGCCTGTCCTCCTGAAGCTTCCTCTCCATTGTATTCTGAATCGCATTCTCCAGATCAGCCAGGCGCTGTCTCTGCTCACGCAGTCGATTCTCAGGGCTCAGATAACTGAATTTCGTCTGAAAATGTTCAACTTTGCTTCTATACAGATCTACCCTGTTGCTCATTGCACGGTAAATCCGCTGTCTGTAAAGGCTCACCGCCTCAACAACACTCTTGTAATCATCCACTGCAAGTTCTGCTGCAGCAGACGGTGTCGGCGCACGCAGGTCCGCAACAAAATCAGCGATCGTAAAATCAGTCTCATGACCTACTGCAGATATGATCGGAGTACGGCATTCAAAAATTGCACGGGCTACAATTTCTTCGTTAAAGGCCCACAGATCTTCGATAGAACCGCCGCCTCTTCCGATGATAATCACATCTACATCTGCCACATCAAGCATCTCAATTCCTCTGACAATACTCTCTGCTGCCCCTGCACCCTGTACAAGAGCCGGATATAAAATAATCTGGAGATAGGGATTTCTTCGATAGGAAATATTGCGGATATCCTGAACAGCCGCACCTGTCGGTGCAGTTACCACACCTAGACGTTTGATAAATCTGGGAATGGGCTGCTTATACTCCTGTGCAAACATCCCCATATCTTCGAGTTCCTGCTTCAACGCAAGATATCTCTCATATAAATCTCCGGCACCTTCAAGGGTAATCTCTTTTGCATACATCTGATAGCGTCCGTCACGTTCATATACGTCTACACTTCCGCCTACGATTACCTTGTCGCCATTTTTCATGGCAAATGCAAGTCCCCGTCTGTGTCCGGCAAACATTACACAGTTTAATGTGCCTGTCTCATCTTTCAGGAAAAAATAGATGTGTCCACTTGTATGGTATTTACAATTAGACACTTCTCCTTTTACATAAATCTTCTGCAGTAAATAATCCTGGGTAAACATATTCTTAATGTAACGGTTTACCTGTCCTACAGAATATGCATTTCTCATTCTGTTTTCTCTTCGCTTTCACTGTTGGCGATCTTGCCAAGGATACCATTTACAAAGGAACCTGATGTCTCACCACCGAAACGTTTTGCAAGTTCTACTGCCTCGTTGATGGCAACTCCTGTAGGTACATCCTTGTCATATTTCAGCTCATACACTGCCAGACGCAGAGCAGTAAGGTCAACACGACTCATTCGCTTAGTCTTCCATCCCCTGCTTGTCTCATTTAACAATACATCGATCTCATCTAATTTCTCAAGTACATGACGATATTTCTGGCTCATATACTCCTGATCTTTCCCTGAAAGTTCCTCCAAAGTATCAAAATAAAGTGAAAGCTGTTCACTCATCTCTTCCTCTGAATTAAATTCTGTCATGAACAGTAATTTAAAAATATGTTCTCTCTGCTCTCTTCTTCGCATAATTCCCGCTGTATAAACAGCTTTCCTTTCTATTATCTTCTTAAGTACACAAAAAAGGAAAGGGTTACTTTCCTTTTTCGTTCTCCATATCTACACTGGCAATATGAATGTTGACATCTGCAACCTCAAGGCCTGTCATATTCTCTATGGATGATTTTACTTTCTCCTGAACTTTCTTACTTGTCTCAAGAATATTTCTGCCATATTCGATATTCAGGTTCAGGTCTACTGTTACTACTCCTTCGAGTACAGTAACCTTAACACCCTTGGAAAGATTCTTCATTCCAAGCTTGCTTACCAGTTCATTTGTAATATTGCCTGCCATGGAAGCAACTCCATCCACTTCTGTAGCAGCAAGTCCGGCAATGATAGCAACCACTTCGTCTGCGATCTGAACTTCACCAATGCCGCCTAAATCCTGTATTTTATATGTTGTTCTCTTCTCTGCCATTGAAAAACCTCCTAAGGAATCTCTTAATCTTTGTCCATTATACCAAATCGGCAGATAAATGAAAAGGGTTATTTGCTGAATTCCGTTAATATTAAGCCCGGATTTCTGTCTTCTGTCATACCCACGCTCCAGGAATTTACGAAAAGAAGCAGAGGATTTCCCTTAAGATCAGTAACTTTCTTCATATCAGAAGTTCCAACGATCTTGTCCACTTTTACCTCTTCTTTATTTGCGATCCAGCGGATATGTTCATATGGAAGTGTCTCCAGACGGATATCTACATTATATTCATTTTCCAGACGATATTTCAGAACATCAAACTGCAGGACACCTACAACGCCTACGATAATCTCTTCCATGCCTGTATTAAACTCCTGGAAAATCTGTATTGCACCTTCCTGTGCAATCTGATTGATTCCCTTTACAAACTGCTTTCTCTTCATGGTGTCGATCTGACGGACTCTTGCAAAATGTTCCGGTGCGAATGTCGGGATTCCCTCAAAAGCAAATTTCTTACCCGGTGCACAGATCGTATCACCGATAGAAAAGAGGCCCGGATCAAATACACCGATAATATCTCCCGCATATGCCTCATCTACTACATGACGTGATTCAGCCATCATCTGCTGCGGCTGAAGCAGACGCATTTTTTTGTCCCCCTGTACATGATATACTTCCTGGGAAGCATCAAATTTACCGGAACAGATTCTCATAAATGCGATTCTGTCTCTGTGCGCCTTGTTCATATTGGCCTGAATCTTAAATACAAATGCTGAGAAATTATCATCCATAGGATCAATCTCTCCGGCATCAGACATTCTCGGAAGCGGTGAAGTAGTCATGTTGAGGAAATGCTCCAGGAACGTTTCCACACCAAAGTTTGTCAAAGCAGAACCAAAGAATACAGGAGTTAATTTCCCCTTGCTTACCAGCTCTTGGTCAAAATCTGCGCTTGCTCCGTCCAGAAGCTCAATTTCATCCAGAAGCTGTGCTTTCTGTTCCGGATCCATAATCTCATCTGCATGACTGTCATTTAACGGAATTTCTTCAATGACACCCTCTTTCGTTCCCTTCTGTGTATCAGAGAAAGTAAGAATTTTTTCGGTGTTACGGTCATAGACACCGCGGAATTTCTTACCGGAACCGATTGGCCAGTTGATCGGGCATGTTGCGATTCCAAGCTCTTTCTCAATTTCGTCCAGAAGATCAAATGTGTCGTTTGCATCACGGTCCATTTTATTAATGAATGTAAAAATCGGGATATGACGCATAACACAGACTTTGAATAATTTTCTTGTCTGCGCCTCGACACCTTTAGAACCATCAATTACCATGACAGCAGAGTCTGCCGCCATCAGTGTACGATAAGTATCCTCTGAGAAGTCCTGATGTCCCGGTGTATCAAGAATATTGATACAATATCCGTCATAATGAAACTGCAGAACAGAAGAGGTGACGGAAATACCTCTCTCTTTTTCGATTTCCATCCAGTCTGATACTGCATGGCGGGCAGTTGCCTTACCTTTAACACTACCGGCAAGGTTGATAGCTCCGCCATACAGCAGGAATTTCTCAGTCAGTGTTGTCTTACCTGCATCCGGGTGGGAAATAATGGCAAATGTTCTTCTTTTTTCTATTTCGTTCGTATACTTAGACACGTTTAGCCTCCTGTGCGCTTTCTTAAATTAATTATTATCTGCAACTGTCCAGCATCCAGCCAAACAGTATCTATTACGTTTCCTATTTTTTTACAGCATTCCTATTCTAGTATATGCACCGCTTTTCTGTCAAGATATATGTCTGTTGATTTTCAGGATTTTCTGTCGGGCTGTCAATCATAAATGTCTGTCGTGTCAATCGTTGCATCTTCATATGGCTGTGCGGATGTCTCACTGTCCTCATAGGAAGTATCATCTGATGATCCGTCTGATGTGTCTGAACTTTCACCAACATCTGCCGCTGTATCTACGCTGTCCTCTGCAACATCTTCTCCTTCTTTCAGCGGAGTGATCACAATATTCTCTGCGGCAATTCCTGTCTTTCTTTTTACGATATCTTCGATCTGTGCCCTCTGGGCATCAGAAAGTTCCACATCCGGAACTACTATATCTGCGGTTTCTCCGGTAAGATTTACCACGACATCCTTAAATCCTTTCGCTTCCAGCAAAAGTTCTGCCGCCGCTTCTTTCTCCGAAAGGTCTGTCATAGAAACCATGGTATGTATTGCTTCCTGCTTCTCTTCATCATCAATCCCCTCATTATTGATAATGTCCTGGAGATCAGCCTTGTTCTGAGACCGAACCTGTTCTCTGCTGATTTTTGCCTGTGCGGCAAATCCGGTAGAACCTGTAAGCACCGCCTCTCCCGGCGTATCTGTTTCCTGGCTATCTGTGAGGCTGTCATCTGTAAGACTTGCACTTTTATCCGACTGATTTTCATCCAAAAGGGCTGTCGCATCTGTGAGATCATATCCCGCATCTTCAAGGATACTGCTGCTGTCCGTACTTGCTTCCTTATCCTTAAATCCGAGATCTACATCTGCAAAGTTCAGATATCCTGCTACTGCAATGAGAATTGCCAGTGATGTAATGATGACCTGATTTTTTTTGATGACTTTTTTCACATTTCTCTCCTCATTTCATTTTCATTATTCTAATTCTATGAGCGTCCACCTGAAATAATGCCATTACTGCCTCCTGAATCTCCCGTACCACCACAGGATCTCCACCTCCTTCTGCCGAGATCAGAACACCTGTCACCTGTATCGTGCCGGAATTATAAAAACTCTGCCCGTCTTTCTTCTCATCTGTCATCAGAATGACCTGTACTTTTCCCACTCCGTCCACATTTTCAAGAAGCGCTTCCAGTTTTTCTTCCAGCATGCTTTTTTGCAGGTCTGCTGTTTCATTCAATGCGGAAGTGGTCTTTTGTTTCTTATCAGAGACTGGCATCGCTGCCACGGCCAGAAGTATCCCAAGAAGTAAGAGAATCCCCCACTTTGCCGGACTCATCTTTGGCAGTTTGGATATGAATCCTGTTTTCATTAATCCCCCATTCTTCCACCAGTTCATCTGCGATCCCCCTTTTCTCTTCCTGCGAAATCTTTTTCTTTAGTAAAATATCTGCCTGCGCGTCCTCTCCTTCTATATTTACTTTCACCTTATATACTTCTATGCCTCTTTTTTCCAAAGATTCTCTGATTTTCTGTTCCAGCTCCATTTCATAGCCTTTTTCCAGATATATCTTCTGTAGATTCTGAAATTCCTGAAGTTCTTTTTCTTTATTCTCCCTCGAAAAGTTCTCCAGAAAACTCACCGTCAGTTCCTGACCTTTTCCAAGAATAGAAAATATCGGTGTGCTCATCATAAATATCAGCAGCAGCCCCATAAAAAAACGCACATATTTTTCATATTTTTTATCCGGAACCAGATTGAGAACAGCTGTAAAAAAAATATAAAACACAGCCAGATTCCGGATCCATAAATACAGTTCTTTTTTCATCCACACCTCCTGCTGAATATTCTATAGCCGGCCAGGAAAACCAGCTGTGCTATGATTGTTTCAGGATACGCCTGCAATAACAATTAAAAAAGTCAGCATACAAAGTACTTCCGCAGTCATCAGAAGTTTCAGAAGCAACGCACAGCCTTCTCCCATTGTTGTCAGCGCTCCCACAACTCTTTTATCCGAGACAGGCTGTGCAAGTGCCGCCAGAAAGCGATAGATCAGTGACAGGCTCCCATAATGAAGCACCGGGCCTGCTCCGATCACTAGCAATAAAATGACGATCACAACTCCCAGACTGTTTCGAACCATCACCGCACTGGTCAGCACCAGCTCTGTCACCGCAGTTACCGCATTTCCGATTCCGGGGATTGCACTTGCAGTTTTTCCTATGGCAGATCTTTTCAACGTATCGATCACAGGACTTACCATGTTCCTCACAATCTGAAGCCCCACTACAGTTCCCAGAAGTGTTTTCAGCCCCCAGCTCACAGCAACATCCAGAAATTCAGCCATTTTGCTGAGCATTTCTTCTTTTGACAAGTGATTTACCATCTTCAGAAGTACGCTCAAGTTAATGACAGGAAGAAACAGATTTACAAGCAGCCACTGAATCGCCCATACCATCAAAAGAACACCCTCATAAAACACAGCTGCCGTTGCAGCCCCTGTTGAAGCAGTTACTGTCATAAAATAAGCCGGAGACAATACTTTCATAAAATTTACCAGTCCCATAAGCCGTTGCGACAGAACATTTCCTAATCGTGTAAAATTCTCCATCAGTATCATAAACAGAGCAAGATAAACAATATAAAAACTGATACTTCCAACCTGTCCATCTCCAAATACATCTGCAAACTCTGCCAGCACCGCCGCAATCAGTATGATCAGTAACAGTTTCCATATCATCTCCTTCTCATTCTTCATTTCCGAAAAAAAGAGACTGCACAAAAAACTTCGTACAGTCTCTTTTGAAATCGGTTCTTCCCCGTTTATTAAATTCAGTAATGCTTCTCTGACGGAAAATATATGGTCAGCCATAATCTCGTTTAGCATCTTCTGCATATCATCAATCTGTATTTCATCGAGCAGTTGCTCCTGTAATGCCAAAGAAGTCGAGTCTTCCTGCTGCTCATTCTGTGTAGCAGCTTTTACGAGTACTGTCTGCTTCCCGAAAAATATAATACCCCAGATAATACCTGGCATAATCATCACTGCCGTTATCCTGCGCAGTATCTTCTTGCGCAGGATTTTCTTATGTAGGCATATTTCTTTTTGCATCATATCATAAACTCCGAAATCGTATCAAGGATTGCCAGCAACACCGGCATGCTTAACACCATTACTGACAACTTGCAAAAAAGGTCTATCTGTGTTCCGATCGTCTGATATCCAGCATCTTTGCAGATTGCTGATGAAAGCTGTCCGATATATGTAATACCAATGATCTTTATCAGAACTGTCAGATAACTGCTGTCTATGGGAAAGCTTTCTTTCAGTCTGTTCATCGTTTCAAACAAATATGAAACCTTTCCGGCCGCCAGACTAAGGATCAGAAAACCGGTTGTCATAGTCACAAGTGCTGCAAACTCCGGTCTGGTTTCTTTCAAAATAAATCCTAACATCATTCCGCAGATTCCCATGACCGAAACTTTTACAATATCCATGATCGTCATCCTTTCTGATGCTAAGCATAAGATTACAGATTAATATTTTCAATTGATTCAAGTATTCGAAATCCGCTTTCACTACTTGCCTGATCAAAGTACAAATAACTGTTGAATACTCTCAAACAATTCATAAATATACGGAACAATCCAGAACAGCACCATCAAAAGCCCTGCCAGACTCACAAGAAATGCCTGTTCTTCTCTTCCACTGTGTTTCAGAATCTGGCAGAGAATGGAAACCAGAATTCCCACTGCAGCGATTTTGAAAATAAGACTTACCTCCACAGTCTCTCCTTTCCGGCTTCTGCCTTTTGATTCCATTACAGGAAAAGAACAACTACAAATATTCCGCCCAGAATTCCCATACTGCGGTATAATTTTCTTTTTTCCTGAAAATCTTTCTCAAGTTCCCTGATTGCATATTCGGTTTCTTTTTCCAGCTGGTCCAACTGTTTCAGCTGCATCTCCAACCCAAGATAACCCAGTCGGTCTCCCAGTGAATAAAAACATTCTCTTTCCTCTTTAGAAAGGCAGCTCAGATCAAGGCATTTCCCTGCACATTCTCTGAATATTCTGCCAAAAGTCACCCCTGTTTTCTTTTTCATCTCCTGTGCAGTAAGTATAAAAAATTCTCTGTACTTTCCTTCCAGTTTCCCGGAAGCGCCTGTAAAAGCATCGTACAGAGATTTATTTCCATAGCGTATTTCCCCTCTTAAGAGGATGATCATCCGTAAAATCATTTCCAGCATTTTCTTTTGCTTTCCAAGTTCAGCACTCTTGGCTGATCCAATGCCAATGCCGGAAATCATAATCACACATAATCCTATTGTTTTAAGCATACCCTGCCATTTTCGTCAAGCACGGCCTCGAGACAACCTGCCTGATCATTTTTGTCAAGAATAATATATCGTTCAAATACCTTTTCACTCATGAGCTTATAGAAAAATGGCTGCTCCAGAACATCTTCCAGACAATTTCCATGTGCAGTTGCGATCAGCTTACATCCACAATGGATCACTGACTCAACTGCCTTGAAATCTTCCTCACATCCCAATTCGTCCACAGCCACCACATCCGGTGACATGGAACGCACCAGCATCTGCATTCCTTCCGATTTCGGACAGCAATCCAGCACATCTGTGCGCATCCCCAGATCATTCTGCGGAATCCCCTGATAACATCCTGCCAGCTCACTTCTCTCATCCACCACACCGACAGTCAGGCCAGGAGTGTTTGCCCAGCCGTTACTCAACTGCCTGATGATATCTCTCAATAAGGTAGTCTTTCCACATCTCGGCGGTGAGATGATCAGTGTGTTTGCAACCCATTTCTCTGTACGGATATAAGACATTACTTTATCCGCGCATCCCTGGATCTCATGGGCCAGACGGACATTAATACAGGAAATATACTTCATTCCCATGATCCTGCCTCTGTCCAGCACGACTTTACCGGTCACTCCTACTCTGTGACCGCCCTGAACACTGATATATCCCTGTCTGATCTCATCTTCATAAGCATACAGGGAATATCCTGTCACGTATTCTAATGTTTCTTTCAGATCCTCCCTTGTTACCAGATATTGCTCCTGGCCTGGTTTTCTCAAGAAACATTCTCCTCCGTCATATGTCAGAAATAACGGACGCCCTACCCTCAGGCGTATTTCATATAATTTATCATAGTTAAGCTCCGCATCCATCAGTAACTGCCGGATATTTCCGGCAAACAGGTTTTCAATCTGCTGCGCTTCTATGTGTCTCACCTCTTTACCTCAATATCTACAGATTGCTCCGCTGTAAACAGATCCCGCAATCCTGATATCATAATATATGTGGACAAACCGTTTTTATTACTCTTCCTGATAGGAGTCTTCCATTTTAGTAAGATCCAGTTTCAGCACACGGTCTACCACATTGCCAGTATATCCTCTGTACGCATAGGCACCTGATTCAAAAAGTACATAGAGTTCATCTCCATCTACTACGATCTGCTCGATCATCTCAGGCATTCTGTATGATCTGGCGGAATTTTCATTTACATACAGTCTCTTATCTGACTGCTCGTAGAAAACAATTCGAGACGGTAAAATTCCAAAAGAATGGGACAGCAGCAATTTATCGTTATAAAAAGCCATCCCCTGTGCCTGTTCTGATATCGTAGAATAATCCAGAGGAACTGCCATCTCAAACATCATACCTAATTTCTCGTCAAAAGTATTCACCAGGTCTCCCTGCTCATCTACCGCATATCTTGCAATCATACTTTCTGTATATTTGTTAAAACAGCCAACATACAGGCATCCCTTATAAAAGGTCATAAAGGAATCTCTCACGATTCCGTAAAGACTGCATGTCTGGTTTACCTGCACAGGCATATGGTTGTCTGCATAATTATACTCTCTCAGAACATCCATCTTTATACTGACTGCCTGCGCAATCCCATTCGTATTTGAAGAGTACCACAACATATCATGATCCGGGTCATATGCAAGTCCCCCTACATGAGGCAGACCAGGCAGCACGACTTCTTTGATAAATCTGTGAGTTTCTTTGTTTATCACATATATAACGGAGTTGTGTTTTGCCGTATGACAGTATGCGCTTACAAGTACATACTCATCCGTTACCGCAAGGCCCTGCGGGGTCATGGATGTACATACTGCCTGCTTCGTACCTTGTGCATTCAGAAACGTTCTGGTATATTTCAGCCCCGGAATGATATAAGTTCCGTACTCCTTTTCTTTTTTTCTGCCATCAAAAGCAAATCTGTTCAATTCCTCCTGCTGTGACAGCATCTGAATCTGTCCCCGCAGTGAATACACTGCTGCATCCTGATTCGTTACAAGATATTTTGCAGGAGGCTCTGTCTTACCTCTGTATACGAAAGCATATCCCCAGAAAGCCAGTCCAAGTGCAAATACAACCATCAGCACCTTCACTGCCAGTCTTCGGATTTCTTTCTTCGTCTGTTTATTCATGTCTTACCCAAGTAGTATGATATCTTCAAACTTCCAGCAGATTTCCATGGGATTCATTGCCCATACGGCTCCACTGTAACCATCTTCCATGTCAAGGAGCATACTGCTGCCTTCATTCATTGATATTGTCCTTAAGTCCCTGGAAAGCCCTTCACCGGTCCATTTAATATAAGCTTCCCGTAATACCCACTGTTCGAAAAAACGCTCTTGCATATCCGCGCTTGCCAGAATCTCATTATACTCATCTTCCGGTACCATGCGCTTAAGCATCCTCTCATAATTGACCTTACGATGAATCTGTACATCAATTCCAACTTCCTGGTCAGCCAGAATACATACCACATATTCTCCCGAATGACTGATATTATAATGTAAAGACGGACGATAAGATAGGAAAGGCTTCCCATGTTCGCCTTCCGCTCTCGGCTCATAACTCAGATTGATATTATATTCCTTTCTGAGCGCAGTCTCCAAAAGCTTCTCCGCGATCATGTGTTCCATATGTGCACCCACATATTCTTCCCGTATCTTCGTATAATAAATTACTCCTTTATTCATAGGCCTGTCTCCTCAAGGAACCGAGATGGCTCCCGTTCCTTCTCATACTGGTGTCTCACATAGGAAAGTACAAGTTTCTTCTTTGCTCTCGTCATACCTACATAAAACAATCTTCGTTCTTCTTCCACTGCTTCTGCAAGAACTGCCTTACGGTAAGGAATACTTCCCTCATTGACATTCAGGATATACACGATATCATATTCCAGGCCTTTCACAGCATGAAGGGTGGATATGGTCACTCCCTCTCTGTGATCCTGTTGCTTTCTCGCCTGTTCATTCAGTCTCTTTGTATATTCCTCTATGTATACCTGCCACTGTGCAAGGTTTTTCATCCCTTTTGTACTTTCATGAATCCTGTCCAGAGTTTCAAGCAGTTCCTCTGGTTTTATTTTACGATACTGTGCATATTCGCGCAAGTATTCTTCGAATCCCATTCCTTTTCGGATAAAATTAATTGCGGCAAAAGGGGAAAGTGTGCCAAGAATCTTAAGATGAGTCTCCAATGTAGTAATTCTGTCGCACATCCAGTCTTTATCTTTATAATATTCCCGTAACTGCTCAAAATTAATCTGTGTATTCTTCAAAGCTTCCCTTGAAATATATCGATTAGGCCTGTTCATCACTTCCAGAAAATTCTTCCGGCTTCTGTCACCTGCCGACATCTCAAGATAAGCCAGAATACTGCGGCAGATCCAGTGGTGGAAAAGATTGGGCAGCTGCTCTTTCATGGTAAATGGAACCTGATACTCCATCAGTGCATTAATCAGCCCTTCTGACTCCTGATTGGTACGGAGCAGAATCGCTGTATTTTCCAGATTCTCACCACGCTCCAGCCTCTTTTTCAAAGCCGCTACCACACACATATACTCTTCTCTGGGATTATCAAATTCTCTGCAGGTGACTGGCATTCCTTCTTCATTCGGTGTAGTAAGCTGCTTTTTAAATCGTTTCGTATTGCATGAAATCACTTCCATCGCTGTATGTAAAATATTCTTACTGCATCTGTAATTTACATCCAGAAGAACAGTCTCCGCTTTCGGATAATCCTTTGTAAAATTCAACATGATCTCCGGTCTCGCTCCCCGAAAATGATAGATAGACTGATCATCATCCCCCACAATAAATAAATTATTGGCAGGGGCAGCCAGCATCTGCAAAATCTTATACTGTAAGCTGTTAATATCCTGAAACTCATCCACCAGGATATAGACAAACTTTCGTCTCCATGCATTCAGAATATCTGGCCTCTGGGAAAAAAGTTCATAGCAACACAATATCATATCATCAAAATCCAGTTTACGTTTTGCTTTCAGCGTCTGCTTATATCCTCGATAAATATCCCTGAAAATCTCATCTGAACAGCAGGAAGCATAATAGTGCTCCGGAGAAATACAATTTCCCTTTATAACACTGATTTCTTTGGCAATCTCCTCAAGAAAATCTCCTTCCTGTGCCATTTCCTGTCCATATCTCTCAGTCATTTCCCTCAGAATACTATACTTCTCTTCCTCAGAAAGAATATTAGCCGCACTCAGATGATATGCCACCTTTAAAATCCCATAAAAAACTCCGTGGAATGTTCCAAAAGTCACTTCACTTCTGTCTTGTCCCACGAATTTCAAAAATCGTTCTTTCATCTCTGTCGCCGCTGCTCTGGAAAAAGTTACAACCAAAATAGAAGAAGCCGGTATCTTCCCCTCATTGATCATGTATGCAGTTCTCTCCACAATAACGGATGTTTTCCCCGATCCAGGACCTGCCAGAACCATCATAGGTCCCGACAGGTGAGCGATAGCCCGAAGCTGAGATGGATTTCTCTTCATATTTATTTGCTTAATTTCTCAATAGCCGCCTTTACTCGTCTGATCGTCTCATCTTTACCGATGATCTCCATAATCTCTGTTGCACCGGCAGGTGTCATCTGCTTACCTGAAACAGCAGTACGTAAAGGCCACATTACATATCCGTTCTTATAACCGTGCTCTTTGACAAAGCCGCTTAATGTCTCATATAACGGATCATTCATGTAATCTTCCTGCTCTTCAAGAACCGGAAGTACTTCTTTTAATACTGTAAGAGAGGTCTCTTCGTTTGTTTTCATTTTCTTGTGGCAGTACATAGCAGAATCATATTCCGGTACTTTCTCAAAGAAATCGATCAGAGCCGGGATATCAGGGAATGTCTCGATTCTTGTCTGAACCATTCCGGCGATCTTCTTAAAGTTATAATCTTTCTTCAGAACCTCTTTCATGTATGGAAGAGCTTTCTCATAGAATTCGTCCGGATCCATTTTCTTAATATACTCACCATTCATCCAGCGAAGTTTTGCAATGTCAAAGACTGCCGGTGATTTGTTGATATGATGATAATCAAATGCCTGAACCAGTTCATCCAGTGTAAAGATTTCTCTGTTGTCAGCCGGACTCCATCCAAGAAGTGCAACATAGTTGATAATTGCTTCTGAAACAAATCCCTGATCCAGCAGATCTTCATATGAGGAATGTCCGCAACGTTTAGAAAGTTTCTGATGTGTCTCATCTGTGATCAGAGGACAATGTACATAAACCGGGATATCCCATCCGAATGCTTCATAAATACGGTTGTATTTCGGAGCTGAGGAAAGATATTCGTTACCTCTTACTACGTGAGTGATCTCCATTAAATGGTCATCAATAACATTTGCGAAGTTGTAAGTCGGATATCCGTCAGATTTGATAAGAATCAAATCTTCAAGTTCTTCGTTATTTACTGTGATATCTCCATAGATTGCATCATGGAAGGTTGTTGTTCCTTCTGTCGGCATGTTGAAACGGATAACATGTGGTTCTCCGGCATCCAGACGGCGCTGTACTTCTTCTTTGGGAAGTCTGAGGCAGCGTTTGTCATAGATAGAAATTTCTTTGCCTGCAACAACTCGTTTCATGCCTTCCAGTTCTTCTTTCTGACAGAAGCAGTAGTAAGCATCTCCCTGTTCTACTAACTGCTGTGCATATTTCAGATAGATTCCCTGTGCCTGACGTTCACTCTGTACATACGGACCGAATCCTTTGTCTTTATCCGGACCTTCGTCATGAACCAGTCCTGTTTTGGCGAGTGTACGGTAGATAATGTCTACAGCGCCTTCTACGTAACGTTCCTGGTCTGTATCTTCAATACGGAGAATAAAATCTCCGCCTTCATGTTTTGTAATGAGGTATGCATATAATGCTGTTCTTAAATTTCCAACATGCATTCTGCCTGTAGGGCTTGGTGCAAATCTTGTTCTGATCTTAGCCATAACTTTTCACTCCTGAATTTTTAGTCAATCTGTAAAAAAAGGCCCTGCTTAAAAGCAGCGCCTTTCTACTTTCGGGTTTATTATACGTCAGAGGCTTTTTTATTTCAAGACAGGATATGGGAATTTTTTTAATTTGTTTTAGAAAGAGGACGCATGGGATTCTCTTGCTGGATATTGGCTGTATAACATAACGTTAGTTCTCACATTCTGCGAAATCTTTCATACCTTTCCTGCGCGATCTGCTCTACGGTTTTTCCGGAGTGGTTTATAAGGAATTGTTTCATGCGGATTTTCATGTATTCTGTGATTTCCGGAAGGGTTTCTTTGCTAGCGGGGTGTTCTTCGGGGATGATTCGTTCAATGATTCCTAGTTCTTTCAGGTGTGCTGCTGTTACTTTCATAACTTCTGCGGCTTCGGGGGCTTTTTTGCTGTCTTTCCAGAGGATGGATGCAAATCCTTCCGGGGAGAGAATGGTGTAGGTTGCATTTTCCATCATCCAGACTTCGTTTCCTACGGCCAATGCAAGGGCACCGCCGCTGCCGCCTTCTCCGATTACGATAGAGAGTACCGGCACTTTGAGATCAGAAATTTCCAGGAGATTGCGTGCGATGGCTTCTCCTTGTCCTCGTTCTTCGGCTTCGAGTCCGCAGAATGCTCCGGGGGTGTCTACGAATGTGATAACTGCCCGGCCAAATTTCTCAGCTTGTTTCATCAGGCGAAGAGCTTTTTTGTATCCTTCCGGGGAGGGCATTCCGAAGTTGCATCTGATGTTTTCCTTTGTAGTGTGGCCTTTACGGATTCCGATTACTGTTACCGGCTGTCCGTCGAGCGTGGCAATTCCGCCGATGATTGCGGCATCATCTTTAACACCTCTGTCACCATGGAATTCCATAAAGTCGTCGAAGATTGTATCAATATACTCTGCGGCCGACGGGCGATCATTACTTCTGGCAATTTTAACTCTGTCCCAGGCAGTGAGATTTTTTTGTTTCTTTTGTTTTTTCTTTTTTCCAAAAGTATCAATTGCTCTTGCGACAGTTTCTTTAGGAAATTCTTTGTATTGTTCTCTGGTGCTGTGCATTTTTAATATCAAAGACAGTACCTCTTTCATGGATCCACGTTCTGCGATTCCATCCAGAAAGCCGTGGTCCAGAAGAAATTCCGGGCGTTGGAAGCCTTCTGGCAATTTCTGACCTATGGTCTGTTCGATGACTCTCGGACCTGCAAATCCGATCAGGGAGCCAGGTTCTGCCAGGACGATGTCTCCAAGCATGGCAAAGCTTGCTGTGACGCCTCCGGTTGTTGGATCTGTCAGTACAGAGGTGTAAAGAAGTCCTGCTTTTGAATGGCGTTTAATGGCTGCGGATGTCTTTGCCATCTGCATCAGGGAGATGATTCCTTCCTGCATTCTGGCGCCGCCAGAGCAGCAGAAAAGAATGACCGGAAGTTTTTGTCTTGTTGCTTCTTCGAATGTGCGGGTTATTTTTTCTCCGACTACATAGCCCATGGATGCCATTAGAAATCTGGTATCCATGGCGCCGATTACTGTCCGGATCCCTCCGATAGTGGCTTCCCCGATTAAGATTGCTTCATCCAGTCTGGTTTTTTCTTTTAGGTTTTCTATTTTCTGTGGGTAGTCCGGGTAGTCCAGGGGATTGTTATTTTCAATTCCCGTAAACCATTCTTTAAAGCTTTCCTCGTCTGCGATCATCTTAATGCGGCGTTTTGCGCTGATTCTAAAATATCCTCCGCACTTCGGGCACACATAGGCATTGGATATTACGTCTTCTTTATAAACCATTTCTCCGCATTTCGGACATTTAATCCATAACCCTTCCGGTACGGAAACAGATGCGGCCTGTTTATGCCGTTCTTCCGAAATTGTTTTTTTAAAAAATTTTTTTAAGTCTGCCATTGATCCTGCTCCTTTATGTAACCCGTTTCTCTTCTTTTCTCAAATCAATTCTACCTGCGGCGGGTCGCTTTAGCGCCGTAATTTCTCTATAAAATCTTTATCACAAATCCGGATAATGCTGTGGTATGAAATCTGTGGTGATATTTCCTTCCTGGAAATCCGGCTGGTTGAGGAGTTCATACAGAAAATCTACGTTCGTCTTTACCCCTTCTATTGCAACTTCTCCCAGTGCACTGATCATTTTGCGGATAGCATTGTGACGGTCTTTGTCATAGACGATGATCTTCGCAATCATGGAATCGTAGTATGGTGGAATTGCATAGTCATTGTATACTGCGGTGTCTACACGTATCCCATTTCCTCCAGGCAGATGTAATCCTGTGATCTTACCCGGGCATGGCATGAAATGTCTCGCAGGATCTTCTGCATTAATCCTGCATTCCATGGCATGTCCGCGGATTTCTATGTCTTTCTGCCTGATACTTAGTGGTTCTCCTGCTGCAATACGGATTTGTTCTTTAATCAGATCCACGCCTGATACAAATTCTGTCACTGGATGTTCTACCTGGATTCTGGTATTCATTTCCATGAAGTAGAATTCTCCGGACTGGTCCAAAAGAAATTCGATTGTCCCGGCACTTTCATAGCCTGCGGCTTTTGCGGCAAGAACGGCTGTCTCACCCATTTTCTTTCGAAGTTTATCTGAAATTGCAATACACGGTGATTCTTCGATCATCTTCTGATGGCGGCGTTGTACAGAACAGTCACGTTCTCCAAGATGGATCACATTTCCGTATTTATCGGCAAGAATCTGTACCTCTACGTGTCTTGGATTCTCCACAAATCGTTCCAGATACATCGTATTATCAGAGAAAGAATGTATCGATTCCTGCTGCGCTGTCTCAAATAATTTGCCAAATTCCTTTTCGTTTCTTGCCACTCGCATTCCTTTTCCGCCACCGCCTGCGGATGCCTTGATCATGACCGGAAAGCCTATCTCCTTTACAGCTTCCTGTGCCTGTGCGACTGTATAAACCGGCTCTTTTGTTCCCGTAACTACCGGAACTTTGGCTTTTCGCATGGTGTTTTTTGCCTCAGATTTATTTCCCATTCTGGAAATTACTTCTGCGGACGGACCAATGAATGCTACGTTACATTTCTCACACATTTCTACAAAGCGGCTATTCTCTGACAAAAAACCAAATCCCGGATGAATCGCTTCTGCCTTTGTGGCAATCGTAGCACTTAAAATCCGTTCCATATTCAGATAGCTGTCTGTAGACGCCGCCTTACCAATGCAGACTGCTTCATCTGCAAGCTGAGTATGTAAGGCATCTTTATCCGCCTCCGAATAAACAGCAACCGTACGGATTCCCATTTCACGACAGGCGCGGATGATCCGCACTGCAATCTCTCCACGATTGGCGATCAAAATTTTTCCAAACATTTTTATGCTCCTACTGCAAAGGTCAATTCTGCGATTACTGCTACCTTGCCGTCCTGATTGATGGCTTTTGCTCTGCCGACTCCCATAGGACCTTTTTCTTTGATAATCTCTACTTCCAGAGTCAGAGTATCTCCGGGTACTACTTTATTTTTAAATTTCGCATTATTGATAGATGCAAAATATGCGATTTTTCCTTTATTTTCCGGTTTGCTTAAAATTGCAACTGCTCCTGTCTGGGCAAGTGCCTCAATGATCAGTACTCCCGGCATTACCGGTTCCTGCGGAAAATGACCTGCAAAATATGGCTCATTATAAGTTACGCATTTCTTTCCTGTTGCTTTCACTCCCGGCACCAGTTCTTCAATCGTATCAATTAAAAGGAACGGATGTCTGTGTGGAATAATTTCCATAATTTCTTTTGTTGTTAATTTCATGAGCTTTATCTGCTACTGTTTACTCCTGATACAGCAGCAATACCTCCTTTCCTTTATTATGTACTCTCGGAGTCTTTATTGCACTTGCTTTTATGTCTGATTTTTCGCCAGATGAACCCGAATTTTATCAACGTGCGCCTCAAAAATCCGGGCACATCTGACAAAAAATCTTCTCATAAGATCAAGTACAAAAAGATTCCAAGAGTACATTATTCTATCACAAACATGGGCTGTCCGAACTCTACCATTTGCTCATTTTCTACCAGAATTTCTTTAACTGTTCCGTCAAATTCTGATTCTATTTCATTCATCAGCTTCATTGCCTCAACGATACCCAGAACCTGCCCTTTACTTACTTTATCTCCCACTTTTACAAATGGGGCACTGTCCGGTGAGGAAGCTGCATAGTAGGTTCCCACAAGTGGAGATTTCACTATATTTCCAGTGAGTTTTTGTGTATCATCTGCTCTGTCTGCATTTTTCTGATTCTGCGCGGCAGCCTGTAAAGTCGGCTGTACTGTTGGCTGATAACCAGCCGCAAAGGATGTTGCATCTGCGCTTGCGGCTATCTGCTGTACGATTGTCTTCTCTGTTGACATGGAAATATTTAAGTTTCCATCCTGCAAATTAAATTCTGTCAGATTAGAATCGCTGACTGCATGAATGAGTTCCAGTATATTTGATAATTCCATCTACTTAGTCCTCGTATTTCTTAATAAGTAAGGAAGCATTATGTCCACCAAATCCAAGAGAGTTGGATAATGCATATTTAATGTCCATTTTAACCGGGCCATCTCCTACATAATCCAGGTCACATTTCTCATCCGGCACCTGATAACCAACTGTCTGATGAATCAGGCCTTCCTGAAGTTCTTTTACGCAGGTGATCACTTCTACAGCACCGGCTGCTCCGAGAAGGTGTCCTGTAATAGATTTCGTGGAATTTACTTTCATTTCTTTTGCATGTTCACCAAATGTTTTCTTAATAGCGATTGTTTCAAATAAATCATTATGATGTGTGCTTGTGCCATGAGCGTTTACAT
This sequence comes from Blautia sp. HCP3S3_B11, assembly GCF_052064435.1. Taxonomy (NCBI): domain Bacteria; kingdom Bacillati; phylum Bacillota; class Clostridia; order Lachnospirales; family Lachnospiraceae; genus Blautia; species Blautia sp. HCP3S3_B11. Next base: position 15,961 of record NZ_JBQHVP010000014.1, on the reverse strand, counting down.
ACCATACGTCATCTGTGGAAATTCCGGCTTCTTTTACAGCAAGTTCCATAGCTTTGGCAGCTCCGGAACCGTCCTCTGCCGGAGATGTGATATGAAATGCATCACCTGTTGCACCGTATCCTACAACTTCACCAAGAATCTTCGCACCGCGTGCTTTTGCGTGCTCCAGTTCTTCGAGAACAACGACACCGGCACCCTCGCCCATGACAAAGCCGCTTCTTTCTTTATCAAACGGAATAGAACATCTTTTAGGATCTGTGGAAGATGTCAGCGCAGTAAGTGCTGCGAAACCGCCAAATCCTGTTGGTGTAATGGCAGCTTCTGTTCCGCCTGCAACCATAACATCTGCATCAGAACACTGGATGGTACGATATGCTTCACCGATACTGTGGGTTCCTGTTGCGCAGGCAGTCACAACATTGATGTTCTTTCCGCGAAGCCCAAACTGAATGGAGACATTTCCGGATGCCATGTTGGAAATCAGAAGCGGAATCATCAGTGGATTCAGTCTGCCTGGTCCCTTCGTGTTAAGGATTTCGCAGGATTTCTCAACAACCTGCATGCTTCCGATACCACTTCCAACGCTGCATCCAACGCGAAATGGATCTTCTTTCGCCATATCCAATCCGGACTGCTCAATTGCCTCTTTTGCCGCAGCTACTGCATACTGGCTGAAAAGCTCCATACGCTTTGCCGATTTAAAATCCATATAATCTTTTGCATTGAAGTTATTGATTTCTGCTGCCATATGTGCTCTGTATTTACTTGAATCAAAACGTGTGACTTCCGCAAAATTTGTTTTTCCTTCTTTCACGCTGTTCCAGAATTCTTCTACACTCAATCCTACCGGAGTGATTGCTCCCATTCCTGTGATTACAACTCTTCTCATTTTATTACATATAATCTCTGTTTATCCTCTTTGAGGATAATGGATTATTCCCCTTTCTCCCTGTTTCCTGGATTTGGTCTTAGTTATCTGTCAATATCTTATTCTCACTTTACAGTTCATCGTATTTCCCGATTTTATATCTCTGGGAAAACTTATACATTCATTCCACCATCCACACTGATGACCTGTCCTGTGATATAATCTGCTTTGTCTGATGCCAGAAATACCGCCACATTCGCGATATCTTCCGGTTTTCCAAATCGTCCCAGAATAATCTGTCTGCAGGCATTTTCCCTGATTTCTTCTGAAAGAACGCCTGTCATCTCTGTATCCACAAATCCCGGTGCGATTGCATTTACTGTAATACCGCGGCTTCCGAGTTCTCTTGCCATTGTCTTTGTCAGACCGATCACACCTGCTTTAGACGCTGCGTAATTTGCCTGTCCTGCATTTCCAAGAATTCCGGAAACTGAAGAAATATTAATGATTTTTCCACTCTTTTGTCTCAACATCTGGCGGGCACTGTGACGAATTGTATTAAATGTACCTTTCAGATTCACATTCAATACAGAATCAAAATCCTCTTCCTTCATTTTCATGATCAATCCGTCTTTCGTAATTCCTGCATTATTAACCAGAATATCCAGGCGTCCATGCTCTTTCACAATGTCTTTGATCATTGCTTCACATGTCTCAAAATCACTGACGTTACATTTATATATAGAAGCTTTTCCGCCATTTTCTTCGATTGTCTGTTTTACTTCTTTTGCTCTTTCTTCAGAACCGTTATAATTAACAACTACCTCTGCACCTTCTTTCGCAAGGGCAATCGCAATCGCACGCCCGATTCCACGTCCCGCACCTGTGACAAGTGCAACTTTATTCTCCAGCATTTACAGGCACTCCTTTCTTACTGCTTCCAAGTCTTCTATTTTCTCTATGTGTAATGCTTTCACATTCCTGTTAATCTTCTTGATGAATCCTGTCAGAGTTTTTCCCGGTCCAATCTCAATAAACGTATCCACACCATCATTTATCATCTGCTCCACGCATTGCTGCCAGCGAACAGAAGAAGAAACCTGTTTTACCAGCAGATCCTTTATCTGGTCTGATTCTGTCACATATTGTGCTGTCACGTTTGTCACATACGGAATTGCGAAAGTCTGGATTTCTATTTTCTCCAGTTCTTCTCCAAGCTTTTTACCTGCTTCTTTAAGAAGCTCACAGTGAAACGGTCCACTGACCTTAAGCGGAATCACACGTCTTGCGCCGGCTGCTTTTAATGCTTCTCCCGCTGTCAAAACCGCCGTTTCCTCTCCTGTGATCACAATCTGTCCAGGGCAGTTGTAATTGGCAATGGATACGATTCCCGGTGTCTCTTCGCAAATCTTCTCAATCAGTTCTGCATCTATTCCAAGAATTGCTGACATCGCACCGCCTGTCGGATATGCCTCCTGCATCAGGATTCCTCTTTTTCTCACTATGGCAAATGCATCCTCTTCTCTCATTACTCCAGAGGCTGCAAGCGCACCATATTCTCCAAGGCTTAGTCCTGCATTTACCTGGGAGTGGATTCCCGCTTCCTCTACAGCTCTTAAGATTGCGATTTCTGCTGTCAGCATTGCAATCTGTGTATATTCTGTAATATTTAAATTCTCATTTTCCTCAAAGCACAACGTCTTTATATCCAACCCCGAGACTTTCGAAGCTTTTTCAAATACTTCACGGCTTACAGGAAATTTTTCATAAAAATCTTTTGCCATTCCTGTGTACTGTGCACCCTGTCCTGGAAATACAAATGCAATTTTGGACATATCATTTTCCTTTCTTCATTTCTACTCAATAGTCAAGTGGATAAAAGTATTCCTTTTCGTTACCTGATTCGTTTAAACCAGTATAAATTCTCTTTCCTATGTTTATTATTTCAAATTATTTTAATTCAAAATATTTTGATATTCAAATTATAATATCAAAAAATTATCCCCGGAGTCATTTCTGACTCCAAGGAACGATTCATAAATCACTGTAATTAAGCTTCTACACCTTTACCTTTAAGGTAATCCATAACAGCACCAACTGTTGTTAAGTCTGTAAGGTCTTCAGCCGGAATCTCGATATTGTATTCATCTTCCAGAGCCATAACCAGTTCAAACAGATCAAGGGAATCTGCTCCAAGGTCATCCTTAAAAGATGTCTCAGCAGTAATCTCTGCTGCATCACAATTTAACTGTTCTGCGATCATTTCACTCATTTTTTCTAACATAATTCTTTTCTCCTTTAATCCAAGCCCGGAATATCCTATACTCTGCCTCCGGTTATTACTTGTTTCTTCATTCTTTCATTTAAGCGGTCAACCGCTTTCTTCTCTACTTCTAACCATATCATCGTCATATAACAACTTTGGTTTCAGCTACATCAATTACTTTGATGTCCAAAGTATATATTCTTCTCTTTTATTTGTCAAGCACTATTTTATATTATTGAGCACGTAGTAAACAGTAGGTGTTACTGTTCACTCCGTTCTCAGTACGTATGCTTAAAACAATATTCTGTAACTATCGTTATCGTCAGAATACGTACCATACATATTATTAACTTTCAAATTTAATCTGCCTTGCCACACTCAGCGCAAGACCCATCTCGCCCATAAGGAACAGTATCGACGTACCTCCGTAACTGATAAATGGCAATGTAACACCTGTATTTGGCATCAGATTGACAACAACTGCTATATTCAGAATTACCTGCAGTGCTATATGAATAAAGATTCCGCTGACCATCAGTGATCCAAATAAATCCGGCGCATTCTGCGCAATAAAGAATAATCGATAAAGCAGATACGCATACAGCATCAGAACGATCAGTCCACCGAAAATCCCAAGTTCTTCACAGATAATAGAAAAAATCATATCATTCTGTGCCTCAGGTACACTTCCAAGTTTCTGAATACTATTTCCAAGCCCTCTGCCAAAAAAGCCACCTGAACCAATCGCATATAATGCCTGAATTGTCTGATATCCCCATGTATCCGCATATTCTTCCGGATGCAGCCACACCATGATTCGTCTCAGACGGAAACTTCCGCTTCCATCTACACTTGCAGTCGCATTCAAAATCAGCACTCCCACCACAATTAATGTGACACCGACAGCCGCGATAATCACAAAAATCTTCATATCCGGATGTGCTACAAAGATCAATCCTGCGGTAATACAGAAAATAATGATCGCCGTACTCAGGTTATCTGTAAATAAATATGCAGCAAATGCCAGAAAACCTCCCGCACCGGCAAGAACCATACATCCCTTTAAAGTACGTACTTTCTTTCCCATGTGAACGATCATATACGGAAGACAGACAATAACCGCAATCTTTGCAATCTCTGCCGGCTGGAACTGAATCGGTCCAAGATTCAGCCATCTCTGCGCACCATGTGAGGACTGTCCCAAAGGTGTCTTAACCAATGCCATTAATACTAATGCTGCTACATATAAAACAGCTGCAAAACGATTAAGTATGCGATAATTGATTCTGGAAATAACAAGCGCCATAATAATACACGCAACACTGATCATGGCCTGTTTTTTGAAGAAGAACATATCATCTCCATAATTTATTTCTGCCGTATAGGAGCTTGTACTATATAGCATGATAAGTCCAAAACAGGTCAGTAAGACAATAACCGCAACAAGACTGTAATCATAATAATCTGCTTTCGCCTTTCGCCGCGTATTGCTTCTTTCTGATGAAGACGTATAAGACTGCTTCTGTGATTTTGTATTTGACATTTAATCACCTGCCGCTTTCTGTTTTTGTTTCCTGTAATAGGGAATCACCCCTAAATCGTACTTCATTATAACAGAAACTTTCTGTATAAGCAATGGGGCAGATGCATTATGCCTCTGCCCCATTTTTCAAGATATTACTGTTCACTCCGTTCTACTACAGTAATACACTTTGCGGGATAGTGGTGGTTAAACAGTAACTTCAAGATATTTCCCTATTATTTCTCATCATCAATCTCAATCGGATCGGATTCAAAGATAAATTTAACATTTCCATCCATATCACTGGATCTGTCTGTAAATGTTGTGTACATTACATCATCAGACTGAATTGCCTCAAATCTGTCAAGGATATCCTGAAGGTCTCCATTTACTGCATCATCCAGTTTCTTGATACCTTCTTTGTAGAACTTCTTCTGACCATCATTTAATTCCTTTGCCCCATCGTTGAGTTCTTTGATACCATCTTTAAGCTGGTCACTTCCGTCTGACAGTTCATTTGTTCCATCAAGCAGTGTCTGTGTTCCTGAAACAAGGCTTCCTGTTCCTGTTGCAAGAGTCTGTGCTCCTGTTGCAAGAGTCTGTGCTCCTGTTGCAAGCTGAGATGCCCCGCTGTTTAATGTAGAACTGTTAGAAGAAAGCTGATCTGCTCCGCTGTACAGAGCTCCGCTGTTAGATGCGAGAGTTTCCACACCACTTGTAAGCTGACCTGTTGCAGAACTAATCTGCGACATACCACTTGTCAAGCTCTTTCTTGCACTCTTAAGTGTTTTGGCGCCTTTTAACAACGCCTGTGCGTTTGCATTATTCTTACCCTGGAGCTGTGTGATACCATCTGTCAGAGTCTTTCCGGAGCTCAGAAGTGTATCTGCACCAGAAATCATCTGCTCAGTGCTTGCTTTTGCAAGACTCACATATCCACTCTGAAGGGATTTATTTGCTGTTGTAAGCTGTTCAGATCCGCTCTTAAGCTGTTCAATTCCCTGTAACATTGCAGGCATCTGCTGTCCAAGGCCATCAAACAATGTACTCATACCATTTACGCCGTTAGCAATCTGTGTTCCAAGTTCAGAAAGCTGACTTCCTGAAGCTGTCAGTGTGCCATCATTTGCAGTAAGCTGTTTTGCACCTGCATTCAACTGTTCTACAGTTGCCGTTACTGTCTGCATTCCCTGGCTTAATGCCTGCAGTTGCTGCTGAAGCTGTTCAACGCCGCTGTTTACTGCTGCTTCCTGTGTATCTGCTGCGGAAGCCGCACTGTCAGCAGATGCTCTTAAGCTGTCTGCTGCTGTCTGCAGCGCTGATGTGTCAGGTGCGGAAGCTGTGATCGTGGATGTGTCAATATTGGATGCGCTGTCTGCTGCTGCCTGGATAGAACCTAACGCACCGTCAACAGCTGCCTCTACTGCGGCTGCTGTCTCATCATCCATGTTGCTGTAATCAATATTATATAAAGCAGATTCTGCCTCTTCCAGCTGGCTGCTGACAGCTGCAACTCCTGCCTCTACTGAAGAAGCATCTACTGAGGCTTCTGAAGAATCACTGATCCAGGATTCAATCGCATCTGCCTGGCTGTTCATTGTATCTGCACTGTCACTTAACTGACCGGACATTGCCTGTGCACTTGTCTGTACCTCTGAAGCTGCAGAAGTTCCCATACTCTTAAGTGCAGTTTCAAGCTGATCCAGACCTGCTGCAAGCTGTTCTACACTTCCAACATATTCTTGTACTTTAGAAGTATAAGTAGAAACTCCTGTTGTATAATCAGTTATGTTTTTGCTGAAATTAGCAATCTGGTCTGCATCAATCTGGGAAGAAAGAGCAGTCATTTTATCTACTGCTGTCTGAATTCCGGTAACTGCAGTATCAATTCCCGGTACAATCTGTCCGATTCCATCTACCAGACTCTTAATTCCACCTGCATACTGGCTCACGCCACCTGCAAGCTGATTAACTCCCGCAATGTACTGCTGCATTCCGTCTGTCAGAGTGCCGGTTCCGTTTACATAGCTCTGCACGCCACTTGCAAGCTGGTTACCACCGGAAACATAGGCATTTACGCCATCAGAAAGAGACTTCATTCCTGCCTCATATTCTGCCATCTTACTGTCCAGTGTATCCACACCTGCGGTATACTGTTTGATTCCGGCTGAAAGTGTATCTGCACCAGATGTATAAGAAGAAACACCGCTGCTTAAAGACTGTGCTCCTGTGTTTAATGTCTGTGCTCCGTTGCTTAACTGCTGTGCTCCGTCATCCAGTTCCTTCGCACCATCATTAAGATCACTGACACCGGATTTTAATGTTCCGATTCCATCATAGAATTCTTTGTATTTATCATTTAATGTATTTGTTCCGTCATAAAGATCTTTTGTTCCATCTACCAGTTTTACCGCAGCATCTGTCAAATCTTTCATGGAATCTTTCAGATCATCAAGTCCGTCTATATTGTTAAGATCGATATCTTTAAAGATATCAGTTAATGCTACAGTAAATGCAGAACTCATCTCGCAGTCTGTGACATCTGCTTCCATTGTAAAACCTTCCGGAATATCCACTTCATCAGCAATATCTGAAGACATATCCAGACTGTCTTTCATTCCCGGCATACCAAATCCAACTACAATATTTCTGCTTCCATCAGAAATAACTTTACCGTTATCTACTGTTACGTTAGAAAAATTATCTGTAGAAAGAATCATTCCTGTTACCATAACAAACGGGGAATAAATCTCTGTGTTCTTACCATTCACTTTCTTGGTTGTTTTGGAAGTGTTTGTATAGGTAACTTTCATTTTAAGATGTCCTGTTTTTCCAGCCAGATCATCCGGTGAAACTTCTGCGCCATCCAGATAATACTTGATTCCTACGGAAACCGGAAGTTCTTTATCAGTTTTACCCTGATAGTAAATATCTTTTCCTTCAGCACTCCATGTCAGATCATTTCCACTCTGGGTAAATGTCTCATCACCTTTTACATTCTTGATATCTTCCAGATCAGAAGTATCCTTGATCTCAGAATCTGAACTGTCTCCTGAGTTTTTCAGCCAGTCGGATACGGTAACATCTGTTACTTCTCCATCTGCAGTTGTATTTACATAAACGGTTTCTTCCTTCTGAACGCTGTTATCACCTGTCTGTGCTGCTGCCATTACTGTACCTGCTCCAAGAACTACAGCCATACCTGCTGCAAGTGTTGCTGCAGCTGCTTTCTTTCTGTTTCTGTTCATAATAGATTACTCCTTTTTTATTCTGTCTCTTTACAATAAATTTCTTTTTATTTCTCTTTTAATCTTTTATTTCTTCTCTTCTGCGTTTTTCTTCTTGGCAAATCCAATAGATGTGTGGCAGATGAGTGGATCAAATATCATAAACATTGCCGGCAGAATCAACAATACAACCAGCGTACTGATAACCGCTCCTCGTGAAAGCAGGTTTGTGATACTTCCGATCATATCGACCTGTGTATAAAGACCAACACCAAAGGTCGCTGCAAAGAAACTGCATCCACTGATTACAATTGACTTCATGGATGTCTTATGCGCAATGGCAATCGCTTCTTTTTTATTCTTTCCAAGTCCACGTTCTTTCTGATATCTGCTGGTCATCAGGATCGCATAGTCAACGGTTGCGCCCAACTGGATACAGCCGATAACGATACTTGCTACGAATACAACTTCTTTTCCCTGATAATATGGAACAGACATATTGACGAAAATTGCAAATTCAATAACTGCAACCAGGATAAATGGAAGTGAAATAGATTTAAACACAACCATAATAATGATAAAGATTGCCAGGATTGAGATTGTATTTACTGTCTTTAAGTCTACATCTGTAACATCCTGCAGGTCTTTTGTCAGAGGTGCCTCACCGATTACCATAGATTCCGGACTGTAGCTCTTTACAATCTTCTGAACCTCATCAATCTGATTATTTACCTCGTCTGTCGCTGTCTTATACTGGGAACTGATGAACTCCATCTCATATTCATCACTCTCGAGCATCTTCTTCAAATCACTCGGAATCATGGTATCCGGAAATGCAGCACCTACGAAGGAATCCATTCCAAGGGCCCATTTTACTCCGTCAACATCTTTGATCTGGTTGAGCATTTCTGTTTTTTCTTTTGATGTAAGTCCTTTCTTTAATAAGACCATATGAACATTGTTCATATCAAAAGTTTCCTGAAGCTTTGCATTCGCCACGTTACTGTCCAGAGTAGCCGGAAGTGACTTATCAATGTTATAGTAGTTCTTTAAATTATTATTTCCATGGATTGCCGGGAAGAGCATTACCAGAAAAATAATCAGCCATATTTTATAATGCTTTGTGATAAATGCAGATGCTTTATCGAAGCTTGGAAGTAATGGCTTATGCGTTGTCTTCTCAATTGCTTTATCAAAAGTAAGTACTAATGCCGGAAGCAATGTTACGCAACAGAAAACACCGATCACAACACCTTTTGCCATAACGACACCCATATCTCGTCCAAGTGAGAAAGTCATAAAACAAAGTGCAATAAATCCGGCCACTGTGGTAATGGAACTTCCGATTACAGATTTGAAAGTTGCATTGATGGCATGCGCCATCGCTCTCTCTTTATCCCCTTCAAATCGTTTCTTATTTTCCTCATAACTGTTCAGCAGGAAAATAGAATAGTCCATTGTAACACCTAACTGAAGAACCGCTGTCAGAGCCTGTGTGATATAGGAAATCTGGCCCAGGAAAATATTACTTCCGAGGTTATATAAAACTGCTACACCTATGCAAAGCAGGAAAAGCACCGGCACAACCAGGGAATCCATTGCAAGAAGCAGGACTACCAGAGAAAGACAGGATGCAATCACAACATAGATTGGCATTTCTTTCAGTGCGATCTGTTTGATATCAGTAACAATACCTGTCATTCCACTGACGAAACAATCCTTTGAAGTAATCTTACGGATCTCTGTTACAGCATCCATGGAAGTTTCAGATGATGTTGTATTGTCAAACAATGCGATCATCATTGTCGCATTTCCATTAAAGAATGCCTCTCTTAAATCTTTCGGAAGCATTTCAACAGGAACGGAAACATCCAGAACACTGTCATACCATAATACTTTCTTGACATGATCAACTGCTTCAACCTTTTCTTTTAAAGCAGCTACGTCCTTAAGCTCCATGTCCTCCACAACTATCATGGAGAACGCTCCCATTCCAAACTGGTCTACCATGATATCCTGTCCCTCAACGGTCTCAAGGGTGTCTGGCAGATAACTTAATACATCGTAATTGATTTTGGTTGCAGCCATACCGAGATATGCCGGAATCAGTAAGATAATCCCGAGGATAATGATCAGTATTTTGTGTTTTGCAATCCACTTTCCTACCTTAATCATTTCATTCTCCTTTTCCTTTTTATTTCTTATTGATACTGTTTAATCATTCTATGACCAACAGTCATTTTTTATTTCATGGAATGTTATATACCAAAAATGACTGGTAGTCAATAATCATTCTTCACAATTTGTCTAAATTTTTTCAACAAATAAATAGACAGTGTTTTTCTTTCTGTTGTCCGATTATGGTTCTATCATTTTTTTGCTTTCATTATCCAAAATCTAATATTGACTTTTAGTCATTTTTGTTTAAAATAAAAGTATGAACTCTTTGAAGAAAGAAGGAAAAACTGTAATGGGAAAACTGGAGCTAAATAAAAAGAAGAAAAAGGATGCTCTGTTTAACACCGCTTTTGAGTTATTTACTACAAAGGGACTCACAAAGACTACGATTTCAGATATCGTAAATCAGGCAGGTGTAGCCAAGGGTACTTTTTATCTCTATTTTAAAGATAAATATGATATTCGCAATAAGCTCGTTTCCCATAAAACAGGAGAACTGTTTTTCCGCGCACATGAAGCTTTGCAGGATGCGCATATCACACAGTTTGACGAGCAGGTACATTTTATTGTAGATTTTATCCTGACAGCACTTGATCAGGACCGCACTCTTCTGCTTTTTATTTCGAAGAATCTTGCCTGGGGTGTATTTAAGGGTGCTTTTGAAGAGAAGATGCCAGATGACGAATACAATTTCTATCAGTCATATCTGGATATGCTGGCTCAGAATGGGCTTCATTATAAGAATCCGGAGTTGCTTCTATTTACGATTATTGAACTGGTAGGGTCTACCTGTTATAGTTGTATTCTGTATCAGCAGCCAGTATCCATGACAGAATATCGTCCATATCTGCATAAGACAATCTCAGGCATCATGAAAACCTTTTCCCAGGATAATACTGTATGCGCTACTTTACCACCTGTGGCTTCTATTGATCATACTGCATAATAACTATAAAACTGTGAATCCAGGAGCTCAGAGTCTTTTGACTCTGACATCACAATATAAAAACCTCCGAATATTCAGATTTTTTCTCTGAATATTCGGAGGTTTTACTTTTATTTCTTCATCTGCAAGATTGTTTCAAGAATCAACTTGTCGGCGCACTAATGTTTTTTGTTTTTTAGTTATTACTCGACGGCATATACTGTCTGAGAACTCCTGCCACATTACTGATCGGCATGGTCTGAAGCCATACATGACCAGGACCTGTAATTTCTGTATTAAATACCCCTTCTCCACCGAAAAGCATATTCTTTACTCCCGGAACTGTCACGATTTCCATCTTACAGCTGGCACTCATTGCGGCAAGATGTCCGGTATCAACTACGATCTTCTGACCTTCTTTTAATTCATATTCTACAACATGTCCATCAAACTCGGCAAACAGTATTCCGTTTCCGGAAAATTTCTGCATGATAAATCCCTCACCACCAAAAAGACCTGCACTGAATTTTTTACTGAAATGTACAGAACAGTCTACGCTGGCTTCGCTGGCAAGAAAAGCTGATTTCTGTGCGATGATCTCATTTCCCGGTGTGATATCAAACGCACGGATAGATCCTGGGAAACAGGAAGCAAATGCGATCATTCCATTTCCACCGACTGCTGTATAGATATTCTGGAACATTTTTTCCCCGGAGAACATACGCCCAAACATCTTTCCGATTCCGCCATTGGAGGTTGTCTCCATCTTCATATTTGGTGACATCCAGGACATTCCGCCACCCTCTGTCACAACCTTTTCACCATTGTCCAGATAGCAGATTACAACTGGGAGTGTATCACCTTTAATTTCATATTTCATATATTTACCGCTCCTTTCCATTCCGTGTGGATTATACATTTTGATGTCTGAATAAAATATAATCTTGCCTGCATCTTTTTCTATGAATTATAACATATTATACATCAGCTGCGATACAGGTATTTCCACAACAGTTACAAAAAGATGGTGAACCGGACTGAATTCACCATCTTTTTTCTTTATCTTCTGTTATTAATAACCTCTCTCGCCATATCTGCAAGTTCACCGGCAGATAATTTTCCATCTATTTGCAGCAAATCATACTGGATGCCATCTTTATTCCAGTTAACGCTTTGAATCTGACTAACTTCAATCTGAGAAGCGCTGTCATCGTAACTGAATATAACTTTTCCACTGGCCTGGTCTTTTTTATCTTGTTCTGTCAATTCGTAATCATCCGATACCAATTTATTTATATAATGTACATAATACAGATTTGTTCCATTTACAGTGGCAATAATATCACCTGACGGAATAAGTTTTGAGTTAAATTTCTGCTGTTCAAACGATACAACATCTCCATTCTTCTGATAATCAAAGGACACAGATTTAAACTTCTCAATTACATTTGCATTGTCGTCCTTAAAACTGTTTTCTATAATATTGCCCTTTTTGAAGCAGTACCCATTCTCAAATGTATCAATCAATATCGGTCTATACCCAATATCCTTTGTAACCTGTTCTACCGTTGGAAGAGATGTATAATCAGCACGTGATGCAGATGAACCTGTCCACATTGAAATCTTTCCTGTTGCCGTTACAGCAGTAACTCCAATTGTAAGTGTTGCAGCTATCAACAAAGGTAATATTTTCTTTTTTGATCTCATAGTCGTTTGCTTCCTTTCTGTATCTGCGAAGTCAAGTTTTGCATAAACTCTCTGTCTGACATTCTCTGTGTCAATATCAAGAGCATTGAAGGAAGTATCTACCTGTTTTTGTATTCCCAATTCTTTAAGCAAATTTTTTCTTCTCATATTTTAATAAAAAAAGTATACAGAACTCGTGTTAAATTCTGTACACTCTCAATAAACTGTTCCTTTTCCATATCCTGAAAACGACTTCAAAATTTTTCTACGGCATATTTTTATTCTCTACAGCACATAATAATGCGGAATAATATCTTCATAATGTCCATCCGGCATTCTGAATCCCTGGGGAATTATGCCAAGTCTGGTAAAACCGATTCTTTCATATAAATGTAATGCATGGGTGTTATTTGCAACCACTGCATTGAACTGCATAACACGAAAGCCTTTTTCCTTTGCCTGTGCAAGGCAGTCAAGAACCAGTTTCTCGCCGATGTGTTCACCACGGACTTCTCTTCTTACCGCATAGCTGGCATTACAGATATGGCCGCATCTTCCTACATTGTTCGGGTGCAAGATATAGAGACCGACAATTTCATTATTGTCAGTATTTACTGCGATTCCTGTATAGGTCTGTTCTTTGAAAAAAGCATCTCCTGTTTCTTCTGTCAGGTTCTCTTCCTGCGGAAATGCTATACCATCCTCTACTACCTGATTCCATATTGTAATAGCTGCTGTTACGTCTTTTGTCTGATATTCTCTGATTACAATGCTCATTCTTCTGTCCTCCATTTTCTATATCATACCGTGAACGATCAGTTTTCTGTTTCTTTACACACATCCACCCATCCTTTTGCCTCCGCTACCTGTTCCAGTTCCGGGATTGTGAGCTTTACTGCACTGTGATCATTGCCGGCAGCCGGATATACGGTGGTGAATTGTTTCAGACTTTCGTCAAGATAAACCTCAATTCCTTCATTAATTCCGAACGGGCATACCCCTCCCGGAGCGTGACCGATGATGTTTTCTACTTCATCAAATGGAATCATTTTTGCCTTTGTATGAAAAGTATCTTTATATTTTCGATTATCTACTCTGGCTGTACCCTCTGTTAAGATCAGGACTGCTTTATCGTTCTGCAAAAAGGACATAGTTTTTGCAATCATGCCAGGCTCTACCTGAAGGGCTGCTGCTGCCTCTGTTACTGTAGCAGTGGATGCTTCCAGTTCGATCACATGATTAAGAAAGCCTTTCTCTTCCAGATATTTTTCTGCTTTTTCTAAAGACATTTTCCATTTCCTCCTGAGTTATATCCTTACCTGTGTCCCAGTTCCCAGAATGCCACTGCACTTGCCGCAGCTACATTCAACGAATCTACTCCGTGGGACATTGGTATCTTTACTGTATAATCGCAGTCTGCGATGGTCTGTGATGCAAGGCCGTCACCTTCTGTTCCGAGAATGACTGCCAGTTTTTCTTCTGACCGGAGTGCTTTATCATCAATTCCTACAGAATCGTCACGCAGAGCCATTGCCGCTGTTTTAAATCTCAGATTTTGCAGAATCTGCATTCCATCCTGTGGCCATACATTTTTTTTATCAAAATATGTCCAGGGAATCTGGAATACGGTTCCCATACTTACTCTGGCTGCACGACGGTAAAGCGGATCACTGCAGCCGCCAGTCAGAAGTACTGCATCCATATGGAGAGCTGCTGCTGAGCGAAAAATAGCTCCGATATTTGTAGGATTTACAACATTTTCAAGAACTGCTATGCGGCTGGCATTTCTGCAGATTTCCTCTACGGATGGCAGTGGATTTCTGCGCATTGCGCAGAGCATTCCGCGAGTAAGAGCAAATCCGGTCAGCTTGACCAACAGTTCATATTCCGCAGTATAGACCGGCACATCCGGATATTGTTTCAGGATTTCCTGTGCCTCTCCTTCCAGATCTTTATGCTCCACCAGAAAAGAGATTGGCTGGTATCCTGCTTTCAGGGCTCGCTCAATTACTTTCGGACTCTCCGCAATGAAAATTCCCGGTTCCGGTTCATAGTATCTTAAAAGCTGTACTTCAGATGTTCTGGCATATACATCCAGTTCCGGCGCAGCGAAATCTTTTATTTCATTCCACATAATAAAAACCTCCAAACTGAGTAATCTTATCTTACATCATATTTGGGGTTTGCACAAGAATTCCTTTCTCACTCGAAATACGGAAGCTTCAGGACAATCTCATGATGATCGCCGCCGGCGAAGGGATCGGATTCGTTTACGGAAAGGGGAAAAGAAAATCTGCACTCCAGCAGCTGCATGAAGAACTGGAACAATGCGGAAAAAGACTGATGGAATATAAAGAATGCTTTGAGATCATGGGAAAAGACAGAAACAGTTATTCCAAAACAGATCTGGACGCGACTTTTATGCGCATGAAAGAAGATCCCATGCCAATATCCAGAGCGAACGCGGGATCATGAAACGTCAGACACGTTCCATTCAGACAGAAGGACATTTTGGAGACATCAAGGAAAACGAGAACTTCCGGCGCTTTAACTACCGCTCGGCAGATAAGGTATATAAAGAATTCATGCTATATGCCATTGGCAGAAATATAAATAAATATCATCGTTTTTTATACGAAAAGCTGAAAAAATTTGAGGGAAAAACTGCCTAGAAAAAAATGCGGCCGTAAAAATCCAAACAAGGATTTTTTGCGGCCAAAAACAGAAAGTACTTATTAACTCAAACTTCCCACACCAATAAGGTGTGCTGAACCTTGAAAATCCAATATTTCAGCCAATAAAAAAGGCATAAATACAATCCTTTGGTATAATGGAATTGTCCAGAAACCAAAATAGAAAAGGAGATTTATGCCATGTCCATTTTAGCACAGAACCATACGGATGAGGTAGCTTTACTTGATTGTATTCAGAAATTTTTTGCAAAGCATCATGTTGGAAAGTTACTGAAGCAATGTAATGGGACCAAGGAGAAAGGTGTTCCTTCCATTTCTCTTCTGAAATACAAACTCGGAAACATCTTCATCGGAAGAAGTATGTATATGCAGCAGCGTACCGGTTCTTTCAAGGAAGATTTCTCTAAAAATACCTTCTATCGCTTTCTGAATTCTGCTAAGACAAACTGGCTTCGTTTTACGTCACTCCTTGCCGCAGACATCGTTAACAATGGGATCAAGGATCTTACCGATGCCTCTCGTAAGAATGTATTCATCATTGATGACAGTCTTTTCAATCGTACCAGTTGTAAAAAAACTGAATTGGGTTCTAAAGT
>NZ_JBQHVP010000013.1:0-139265 GCF_052064435.1 Blautia sp. HCP3S3_B11 | reverse complement strand
CAATTTTTGCTTTATATTTTCCGTACTGCTCCAGATATTTGTCATCAATACCTGCCTTCTCTGCAATCTGAGTGATTGGAAGCATTTCGCATTCCTGTGCAATTTCAATGTCTGATTTGAATCCCATTTCAAATTACCTCCTTTTTTCTCCGCATTTAAGTCGGTTTTTCGTAACTATTCAGCAGTCTGCTATCCCGCAAGGTGCTGAATAATTACGGTTTTTATCTAAAACAGGTGCCGCCTGTCTTATTCGAGATTTATGCCTGAACGCATTTCAGAAATGCCTTCAGTGAACCGATGATCACATCTCCCATAACAGCCATATCCTCTGCCTGAAAAGAAACAGGGAAGTTGTCAGAAAAGAGAATCTGTGAAGACGGTGGAAATTCATCATCGCCTTCCCAGAGGATCATCTGCACTTTGTATTCCGGGAAAATCTCCACTTCATAAGCAATATCACCATGCTTTACAGCAACTGCCTTGATATGCTCCATAATTGCTTTGAAATCTCCCAGACGATTTCCATAGGAAAATGCCAGACGTTTGATGCATCTGCCGTCAAACTGTCTTAAATATACCTCGCCCCATGGCATCTCACGATATGTTTTAAATTTTCCGGAACTTTCAGATTTCACTCCATTTAAGAGAAAACGAATGGTCAGGATTCTGGCATAAATCATATTTTCCAGCGGATAAAAGCCTCTATCATCCGGCGTATGTGTTACTGTAAAATCCGGCCATGTAATCTGATACTGTGTTCCAAGAAAAGTTAATGTCAGTGTTTTTGTTTCTTCATCGTAAGGAATGGACAGCCTTGAAGCTATTTCTTTGGGATCTGCCGCTGCAAACTCCTGTGTATAATGCTCCCATGGCATTCTTTCCTTGCTGTCTTTTTCATAATTTAAATCATTTAAGCTAAAAGCCATTCTAAGTCTCCACAGACAGGACAGACAAAATATACCTGCCTGCCCTGTTACTTTTTATTCATTCAGGCGCGGCAATCGTTACGGTTCGCTCCCGGTAACCTGCCGTATGCCGTATAAATATCAGCGGTTCTGAACCTCTTCCATTACTGTCGGGAACATACTGGTATCTGTATGAGGAATGAAACATGCTCCTACAAATTCATCCATATAGATCGGAACTGTGGAAAGTTCCATATATGTCATGTTAGAAGCCAGTTCGTATGTCTTCTTCTCCGCCGGCGTTGACAGAAGCATAAGATATGCACCTGTCAGGGAAGAGTTACCGATATAGTGGAATTTTTCGATTGGAATATCCGGGAACATACCGATGTTGACTGCATTTTGCATATTGATACCACTTCCGATACCACCTGCAACATAGACATCATCAATCATACTCACATCAAAGTCCAGAGAAGTCAGCATGGTACGGATAGCTGAGAAGATCGCGCCTTTTGCACGGATAAAGTTATCAATATCAACTTCCGTGATCTCGACATCTTTTACTGATCCTGCCTCTTCCTCAAAAGCAAGGATATAGCTTCCCATTCCATATTTATCATGTTTGATCCTCTTACCTTCGCGGATAAATTTACCTTTCGGGTTAATGATTCCGCAGATATAAAGTTCACTGATTACGTCGATGATACCGGAACCACACAAACCTACAGGTTTGGTTCCCGGATCACCTACGATCTTGTAGGTCGGCTCCATCGTCTCTTTATCAATGGTACATGCTTCAATCGCGCCATCTGTTGCACGCATACCACAGCTGATATCACCACCCTCAAAGGCAGGGCCTGCAGAACATGCGCAACTCATCATAAAGTCTGAGTTACCAAATACAAGCTCTCCGTTTGTACCAAGGTCGATAAACAGTGAGAACTCTGGTCTGTTCCAGATCTGGCTGACCATTGTACCGGCTGTGATATCACCGCCTACATAGCTTCCGATATTTGGTGCCATAATAATATGGGCATCTTTATTAATCTCAATTCCCACATCGGAAGCAAAAAGGGAATTGGTCTTAAAGAATGCAGGGATATACGGTTCTGTACGTAATGGATCAGAATTGATTCCTGCAAACAGATGATTCATAGTTGTGTTGGATGCTACACACATCCTGTATATACGGTTTGTCGGGAAATTTGCACTTCTGCACATCTCATGGATCATAGGATTGATTGTTTCCTTGATGACAGCATCCTGCAGTTTCTTCTGTCCGCCAGGCTTCTGTGATTCCACGATTCGGTTAATTACATCCGCACCGAAACGAATCTGTCCGTTTCCGGCAGAACTCTTTGCAAGAATATCACCATTCTCCATATTAATCAGTACAGCTGAAACGGTTGTTGTACCGATATCTACTGCAAGACCACCGATCACTACATTTTCATCTTTACCGAAAATATCATATACAAACATATCATCAGATGTAGCACGAATCACACACTTCACTGCAAAATTATTCTCTCGCAGTACATCCGGAAGTTTCTTTAAAACTGCATAAGGAATCCGGACTCTGCTGATATTTAAATATTTGCGCAAGGCACGAGTCAGTCTCTCATTATCCGGCATTGTATCGTCTAAAGATGGCGGAGTCATGACAACATCCACTACCTCAAGACTGTTTTTCAGTTCTATGCCAGCAAGTTCCACATCTCGTTTGGCATTTTCAAAAATGGCTATTTCCTCTTTAGAGCTTAAATCAGCTACTTTCATTCTGCTCTTATAGGCAGATGCAATATCAGGTACCAGCACATTTACATCTGCACTGATCTTGCTGCAGCATGCAAGGCGCCATCCTTCCTGATATTCCACATCAGAAATATGTAATGTCTTTTTGCTCTCCAGTTCTCCGCTTTTTAACTGGACACGGCATTTTCCGCAGGCTCCGTTTCCGGAACATGGTGCATCAATCGCCACATTGGCTCCACGTGCAACCTCGAGTAAATTATCCCCCGCATTGGCATAAGCTTCTACCACACTGCCATCTTCGAATGAAAATGTTACCTTAAACATTCGGCAACCACCTTTCTCATAGTCGTTAATAGCCTGTAATAAAACGAGGGCTGAAGACCGAAGCCTTCAGCCCCCATAATTATGTATTCAATTTATTCAAATACGCCTTATCAGAAATACTGATTAGATTTCCAGATAGGAATCTGCATACAGTGTATTACCTTTGAATACATCACAGGATTTAATAGTTTCCATCAGACGAAGGTCGTTAGGGTTAACAATCGCAGATGTAAGACCATTCATCATAGCCATTGCTACAAGAGCAGAGTCCATGATCGGACGGATATGTTTCGGCATACCGTTACTGTTATTGGAAAGACCACCTGTGGAGTTCAGTCCCATATCAGAGAACATTTTGATTGCTTCAAGAACTTCCATCTGTTTGTCCTGCATTCCTTTTACAACCAGGAATAACGGGTCAAACCAGAGATCTTCAGCTTCCATACCAAGAGACATACCTCTTTCAAGCATGTTCTGGCAGTGCATCATACGTTCATCATTGTCTGCTGCTACCATACCGGAAGAGCAAAGTGCGATACAGATGGCATCGTTTGCTGCTGCAAGGTCGATGTTTGTGATTCTGTCACCAGCATCAGCAGAGTTAACGATCGGTTTTCCTTTTGCTCTGTTATATACAGAGATACCAGCTTCAATAGCTTTCTTGTTTGTTGTATCCAGTGCAAGCGGAACATTGTCAAACTCTGACTGAAGGAGCTGTACTGCCCATTTCATCAGATCTTCTCCATCGTTCTCAGCAGGTCCGATGTTTACATCAAGGTAAGTAGCACCAGCGTCAAGCTGCTGTTTTGCTCTTTTGATGATCGGCTCTGGATCTCTTTCTGTAAATGCTTTGTTTACTGCAGGTGCAGTAGTGGAAAGTCTTTCTCCGATTGTTACAAATTTTGCCATAACCGTGTTCTCCTTTTTATTTATTTACACAGGATATAACCTGTATGCTTCTTATTAAATGCCAGACCGGTTCCATGGCCGGTCCGGCATGTCATTCCGATCAGATCTGACCGTCAGCCTGCATATCTTTTAAGAATTTAACGAGCTGTACAGCTTCTCTCGGTCCAACAATGATTTCCCATCCAGGAAGTTTTGATTCAAGATCGCCTTTAAGAACTGCTACTTTACCCGGGATGATAAGCTTTCTGGATTTCACCTTCGGTTCAACATTCTCTTTAATATAAGCAGAAATGCTGTTACCGGAGAATTTACCAGCTGCCCAGGATGTCAGTACAGAAAGTCCGCCTGCATCATTGATAACCAGATTAAGCGGAACACCGGAACGCTCCAGCTCGCCGGATACTACGAAATATGTAAGAGCGAAGTCTACAGTAGTAACTACTACTGCATTCTCATCAGCACCATTTAATGGATAGATGCCTGGCTCAACTTTCATTGGTTTCTGCGGATCAGTGAAAACGTTCTGACGCAGACCATATAATGGAAGAGCTTCTGCATATGTCATCTGCTCCATAACGATGATGGAACCATATTTCATTGTAAACATAGATGCTAAAGCTGCCTGTAAGTGAAGGTCACCTTTTGCGATCTTAACAAGGTTTACGATAGATGGATAACCAAATGTTCTGTCCTGATCTTTCAGAGCTGCACGACGAACCTGTACAGTGTTTGCAAAGGTTTCTTTGATGTCAGCGCCTGTTGTATCAAGAACAAGGTTCTTGTTTCCGAGTTTTTCAAGAGCTGCTGTTGTATCATATAATTCATTTAAGTCTTTACCGGATACACCGAGAACAACACCTGCTTCTGTAGCAACTGCGTTCATTGCTTCATAGTTGGAAGCATCTGCACCGTTTAAGACCGGTTTGCTGTCTTTGCATACTGCAAGAGCTGCTTTTGCGATTTCAGGATCTTTACATTCAAGAACTAAAGTTCTGCCAAGACCTGCAGCTTTTTCTACAAGTGCTGTATATTTAGCTGCATCTGCGCCTTCGCCACAGTTTACATATACAAGTTCAGCATACATTCTTTCGCCGATACGGTCATAATCTACCTTCGGGATTTCTGCAAGCTTTGCCTCTACTGCAGCATCATCCATACATGTGCACAGAGCTACTGCATATCTTGGCTTGCTTACAAATGTTTTTTCATGTCTGAATAATACTGTTTCTCCACCAAGACTATGTTCTTCTGCACCAGTACCAATTTTGATTGTCTTCATTGGCGGAGCAGTTGCCTCGGAAAGAGATGCTAAAGCTTCATCAGACATATGCGGACATTGTTCGATTTTCATAGCGCCCTGAGCAACTTTCATAGAGAAAGCCATACATGTTGGGCATCCGCATTCCTTACAGTTTTTCTTTGGTGTTAATTTAAAGATCTGAATACCATTCAGTGCCATTTTATTTGTTCCTCCTATTCAATTACGCAAGTGCTTTGATCATTCTGGAAATAGTTGCAACAGCTTCCGGATGTCTTAAGATGACTGCATCAGATCCGGCTGCAAGGTCAGCAGCAGCTGTCATAACTTCCATATCGATTCCACGCTCTTCTTCCGGTCCCCATTCAGGCATGTCAGCTTCAGAAGCTGTAGCTTCTTTTACGCCCCATGTCTCAGCGGATACCGGTGTAATGATAGGCATCTGCAGCATATTATCATTCTGAGATAAAGCTGCACCTTTGATACGGTCCATTGTAGATACAACGTATTCGTATCCATATCCGGCAGCAGCACTGCCGATATTCATAACGATCTTCTGTGCGTTAACGCCTAACTGAGTAGTTACAACGTTAAGCTGTTTAGCAAGGTTGATATCTACGGCAGATTCTGCACCTACGATCTGATCGTAAGCAAGTCCTGCTGCAGCACCGATTGCTTTGTAGTTTTCTTCTTTTTCAGAAAGGATCAATACATTTCTTCCCTGAAGAGCTTCAGCTACTTTCGGAAGAAGTTCAGCGTCTTTCTCTACGTTCTTGCATCCTTCTACTACTAATGGTGCATCAATTGCATCAGCAACTTCTTTTACAACTGCGATGAGTTCATCAACAGATTTGTTTACACCGTTCGGATCTCCACCTTCAAGGATAAGAGCTACAAAGTCAGCACCTTCCATAGCTGCTGCTTTTTTAGCCATCTCTCCGATTGTGGAAGCTCCGTCATAGTATGCTTTGATACCTTCGGATACAATATTCTCAAGACCCATATCAGAGATTTCCACACCAATCTTAGGTGTGTTTTCTGATGGTGCATCAAAAGAATAAAATGGATAAGTAGAGTCTCCGCCGATTGTTACAGTCTTATCTCCGCTGCCAATGGTGACTGTATTAATCTTTGCATTGAATTTCTGAAGTTTCTGATTAAACGGCATTTTTTTGGCCTCCTTAAAAAAATTACTGTGTGTATGTATCTTTTCGCAGACTTACACACCATGTCATGTGTAGTATACAACATTATCCTGCCCGTTGACAAGTACAGTCTGTCATATTTTGTTAAAAAAACAACAATTTCACAGCTTTCCTTTATTTTCCATAACAAATTGAAAAAAATAAATTCGGCAAATTGCCATATCTGAACTTTGCTGATTCTTCATACACTCCGCATATATTTTTTATCAGCAAATCATTACGGCAGCCATATTCCGTCTTTACGAAACAGAACGATTGTACTTTCACACGATCACATTCTGTATGTCCTTGAAATATAATATACTATGGTTTTTATCTATACGCTTTTGAGCGTTTAAACCCGGAGGCTTATTAAAAGCCTCCGCATGACTCACATAATACCTCCGGGAAAACCACCATCTTTACATCATCGGATCAAGGGCTAATGCCGGATGACCTTTTTCTGTAAGGAATCCAACCAGTGTTTCCGGATCAGTAGCGATTGTTTCATCACCGATCATATCTGTAAAGTTTTCAATTCCGTAGAGTTCTTTTGCTGTGTTGTTAAGACGCTCAGCAACAAACTCTTTCAGTTCTTTTGGCATCCATACGATACGTTCAATACCGCCTTCTGCCTTCATGAACTTCTTGGAGCTGATGAAATGTTTACCATGTCCCATGAAACCAGGTGTCTGAACACCACCACCTGTCATGGATGCCATTTCTGAGAATGTCATTCCAAGAGGTGTCATGCCTGCATACTCACGGTTAGCGATAACAACACCATTGGAGAATGGCTCGATACCGCAGATACACTCGAAGCATCCGCATGATGTCATAGGATCCTGCATGATAGAGTACAGTGTAACGTGCTCTAATGCACCCTGGGAGAATTTCTTAACAGCTTCATCTACATCTTCATAAGAACCAAGATTCTCATCAATAGGTCTTTCTTTTGTAATTACCTGGCAAGGCCCGTTTGGATCCAGCTCGTTGGTAGCTTTTGCATCCAGCCATGAAACGGCACCGCAAAGTCCAAGTCTCTCAGGTGTAACAACACATACGTGAGACGGGGAGAATGCCTGGCAGAGGATACAGCTGTAATATACATCTACAGATTCGTCCGTCAGAGTATTCAGACGGTCATCACGTTTCTCGAAGATCGGGATAGCAACTTCATGACGGATTCTTGTACACTCAGCAGGATCTGTATAAATAGTAACTTCACATTTATCAACAACTGCGTCAAATTCATTCTTAACCTGTGTATAGAGAACTTCACCGATATGTTTGATCTTGAAGCCTGCAGCAAATGCATCTTTGCTGATACGGATTCTCTGCATATCTCTCTGTCCTGTATGGTATACACCTTCGATACAGTTGATGTAGTTATGGAACTTACGCTCGATAACAGGTTCAAAGTCAGGCTGCATGTTTTTACCTGCAACTTTAACAACATATGCAATACTGTTCTTGCTGCCAAGTTCCATGTCGTCTACTTCCGGACCAACAACTGTAATCTTATGGTCTTCTACTTCACTTGCATCACATGTATGTACAAGCTCTGCACAGTCTACACGGGAACCATCGAATTCAACCTGCATGTCTTTACGACGAATAATCTCACCTTCGAATGCAGATGCGAAAGCAACCGGGATATCGATGTTTGTAATTTTAATCTTGATGTCACGTGCTTCCAGAGAAGTTGCATTCCATTTGGAGATGTCTTTCTGGCAGATCAGGCTCTTCGGTACTCTTGCAACATCTTCCTGGTTTGTGATAACCGGGAATCCAAGAGCGATAGCGCCTGCACCACAAGCTACGATCACATCATTTAACGGTGCAAATGCATTAACAAATGCAGGTACACGTTTCATTGTGTAATCCATCAGAGTTGCAGCATCACCTGGTTTTACGTTACCGAAGATAAGAGCTGCACGAAGTGCTACAGATACTACATGGATAACTGCTGTAACGTCTTTTCCAAGCGGGATAACACGTACGTTAGCACCTGTCTTGTATCCAACTTCCTCTAACTGGTCAATAACGTCACCAACCAGAGTGATTAGGATACCCTGAGACTGATAGGATTTAACAAGGTCTGCTGCTTCCTGAGCGGAAGGAGCTTTTCCAAGGATAACTGCTACACCTGGGATATCGCCTGTTACAAGCGGTACACCAAGTTCACGGATCACTGCATCTGCAAGATGTCCGTAGCAAGGAGCTTCATAAGGAACTGCTCCGTCAATATATTTCAGAACTTCGATAAATTCTGCGCAGAGAGCTGTAGCAACGCCTGACATAAATACGTCATTTGTTCTTTTCTCTCTTGTCATAAGAGTTTTTACTACTGCAAGAGCATCTTTTAACTCTGCAAGAGTTCCAACCTTTGTTCCTGTTACTGCATAGTAGCATGGTAAAGAATATGCTGTATCAGGGAAGCTGACTGCTTTGTCAGCGCCGTATTTTTCAATTGCCTGGTTGATGGCACCCTCTGTAAGTCCATAAACCGCGTCATTTCCCGCAAAAACACTTTCAAATAAAGTCACTTTGTTTACCTCCTAAATATATGAGATTATTGACGATCTATCTTTTCTTTTATCTTAATGATCTCATCAGTAACTGTTTTGCTGAAGTCATAAGGGGATTTTCCCTGTCTGTCCGCATCAATTACTTCTGTGTTGTAATGGATCATTCCTAAAAGATCTTCCTGTGGAATCCGTTCTCTGATAAAGTTTTCGTCATCCTCGTTGCGTACTTTGTTTGCAACAACCTTTACCTGAGCTACTCCCAGATCCTTTGCCAGACGTTTTACATTCTTGTATGTCTGAACACTTCTTGCACCCGGTTCGATCACTACGATAAATGCGTCCACTCCTTCTGTGGTTCCTCTGCCGAGATGTTCCAGGCCGGCTTCCATATCAAGAATTACCACATCTTCTCTTCTCAGTACCAGATTATTAATAATACGTTTCAGCATTACATGCTCCGGACATACACATCCGCCGCCGCCTGTCTCGACAGTTCCCAGGACAAGGAGACGCACGCCATTGCAGACCTTACCATATTTCTCCGGGATATCGTCTACCTTCGGATTCAGATGATAGAACTGATTTCCCGCAGTGGCACCTGTACGTTCTTCCACAAGTTTACGCATTTTGGAAATTGGTACAATAGAATCCAGTGTTTCTTCATCAAAGCCTAATGCAAGACCAAGATTCGCATCCGGATCCACATCTGCTGCAAGTACCGGTCTTCCCTCTGCTGCATACAACCTGGCCAGCGTTGCTGCAAAAGTAGTTTTGCCTACGCCGCCTTTTCCTGTAACTGCTATTTTCATTTTACGTCATCCACCTTTTATTACATTTTTAAGGTCACAGCAGATTAGATTCCTAATGCTGTTCTCTTCTCTTCGATTCTTTCGATCATCAGATCAACTAATTTCTCAATATCTGTTTCTACTGTATAAGCAGCTCCTGTCCATTTTCTTGTTCCCTCTGTAAGAAGCTCTCCCATTTCTGAAGAACCGGAAACATATGGATCAACACCAAGGAATGTATCAATACCAGTACCTACTACATAGTTACCGATGGATACAGCTTTTTCAGACATCCACTCAGGAGCACATCCAACTACAGGAAGCTGATTGATCTGAAGACCTGCATCTTTTGCAAGTTCAGCAGCAAGGATCATCATACGGGAAATATCTACGCATGATCCCATGTGGAGTACCGGTGGGATATCAGCCAGTTCACAGACACGTTTCAGACCTGCACCGCAGAGATCTTTTGCAGATTTGTCCATAAGACCTGCTTTTGCAGCTGCCTGTGCAGAACATCCGGAAGCAATGACAACGATATCATTGGCGATACATTTCTTCATCAGTTCAATATGTGCATAGTCAGGACGGATCTTAGGATTGTTACATCCAACCATAGCAACAGCACCACGGATAACACCGGAAGTGATGCACTCAAGTAATGGTTTGGTTGTTCCTGTCTCATCAACCTGAGAGTTTGTAACACCGTCAAGAACCTTAACGATTGCTTCTACGGAATAACCAACTGTAGCTTTCTGTTTCAGCTGTGGGATATGTACAAGTTCAGGTTTTCTGTTCTTGAAGTTGTCAATAGCCATCTTGACGATTGCTTTTGCATTCTCTCCTGCTGTCTCAGCATTGAATCTGATAAATTCAGCATCAGGCATCTGAGCGATCGGAGAAGTTGTGATAAATTTAGTATGGAAGCATTTGCTTAAAGGTCCTAATGCAGGGAAGATACACTGAACATCTACTACGATCGCTTCGCAGGCACCTGTCAGTACTACATTCTCCTGCTGCAGGAAGTTACCGGCCATCGGAACACCGCGACGCATAGCTACTTCGTTTGAAGTACAGCATACACCGGAAACAGTGATTCCTTTTGCTCCTACAGATTTTGCATAATCGATCATTTCTTTGCTGTCTGCATATTCACAAATCATCTCGGAAAGACTCGGATCATGTCCGTGTACAACGATGTTTACATTCTCTTCAACCATTACACCAAGGTTAGCTTCAGTGTCAATTGGCTTCGGAGTTCCGAATAATACGTCAGAGAACTCTGTTCCCATCATGGAACCGCCCCATCCATCGGCAAGACCGCAGCGGATAGACTGTTTTACAAGAGCTTCCGGAAGAGAAGAACATCCCATATGAGCCATATGTAAAGAAGTGGAAACCTCACGGTCGATCGCACGTGGTGCAATTTCATTTTCAATCAGTTTCTCTTTCTGTCCTGCAGGCATTCTGTCAAGGAATCTCTGATATCCAAATGGTTTACCATATTCCATCAATCCTGTCTCAGCCATTTCATGAGCCAGATCATAGATATCTTTTCCTTCTGTCTCTACGCCCCATTCTTTTGCGATACGGATCAGTTTCTCAGGATCTTTTACCTGATAGTTTCCACCGTCTTTTGCACAATATAATGTGTGGCAGATTTCACGACCGTGATCAGAGTGAGTAGCTGCACCACCTGCTGTAAATTTCAGGAAGTTTCTTCCTACGATACCATGGACGTCACATCCACAGATACCTCTTGGTGCTTTAGGGGTAATACGACATGGTCCCATAGCACAGATACGACAGCAGACACCCTGCTCACCAAATTTACAATGTGGAGTCTGGTTTTTTACACGAAGCTGCCATGCGTCAGCTCCAACCTTTGCACCTGTTTCCAAAAGTCTGGCAGTAGCCTCTTCAAACTCTTCCACTGTAGTTAATTTGAATTCACTCATTATAGACCTCCTTTAATTCTGGTTTGTGTATTCCTTTAAGATACACATTTTTATTTTATTAATAATCCCACAGGCAGGAAATCCCGGTTATCTATATCTGAAGAATTGGCTCCGTTAAAGATAACTGTGATAACCCATCCCATCCCCTCCCATGGGTTATTTAACTTAAAAAATAAAGATGTAAACTTGTATTTATCTCTGCATATATAGATTTCCTATGCGCACAAACATCCCTCATCGGATTCTCATCCGGCAAGGGGTGTATCTTATAATTTTAAATTATCAACGATTGCACGAAGTGCTGTCTTGACAGGGTTGTCTTCCGGAAGTGTGCTTGTAGGACGTCCTTCACAGTCATATTCATAAACTGTTTCATCCTGTGGAACAACACCAAGAAGTGTCAGTCCCTGATTTGCAATCTCTTCCTGAATTCCCTTATTCAATTCTCCTTTCGGAGCTCGGTTAATGATCAGACCAACTGTATCAGGATGCATATCACATTCTTTAATGAGTTCTGCAATCCTGCCTACTGCCTGTACGCCTCTTCTGGAGCAGTCGCTGACCAGAATGGCAGTCTGCATGCTCGGAAGAACACCTCTGCTGATATGTTCCATTCCGGCTTCATTATCTACAACAATATACGGATAATTATTCTGGTATTTTGCAAGCTGAGTCTGAAGAAGACCATTCACATAACAGTAACAGCCTTTTCCCTGAGTTCTGCCCATGACAAGAAGATCAAAATCATCATCTTCTACAAGCGCATCTTCAAAACGCATTTCCGCGTAATCAGCCTTAGACATTCCGGTAGGAATTGGATTCTCTTTTGCAAGCTCTGCACGTGCAATTTCTTCACGCACATCGCCAAGAGTTGTCTCTACCTTTACGCCAAGAACCTCATTGAGGTTTGAGTTTGCATCAGCATCTACTGCAAGAATCGGCCCTTTACCCTTTTCACACAGGTACTGGATCAGCATTCCGCATAATGTTGTTTTTCCCACGCCGCCTTTTCCTGCGACAGCAATTACGTGTGCCATAAAACCAGGTGCCTCCTAAATCTGTCTTAGTATTCTTTCTATAAATAAAAAATGATGTTAAGGTCAAAAGGTGTTTTGTCCCTATCTTAATATCAGTCACATTTCAGTTTCACAATACTGTTGGCAAGGTCAACCATTAAAATAGTTCCCTCGACCACTCTCTCATCTCCCATAATATCACGGAGAATCAATTTATTCCCATCCACATCTATACGGGAAACATTTTTAAAAATAACAGAATCGTCACTTTCTTTATATACAGTTGCCAGACACATGTGATGTCGCCTCCTATTTCATCTCTTCTTTAACAAGTGTTAAGGCAAGTCCAAGTCTCATATTGCCTTTCTGAAAATCTGCAACAGCTTCCTTAATAGTCTTACATGCTGCATCCATTCCCATCTTGGCAAGGTTATCAGCCATCTGATCCAGTTCCTGAGCATGATGCTCATTGTGCTGAAGCATATATGTCAGAAGAGCCAGTGTCTCATTCTTACAGTCACCTTCGCTGCAGGATCCGCAATGAGCAGTATCACAGGCATGATCTGCATGAGAATG
Organism: Blautia sp. HCP3S3_B11; assembly: GCF_052064435.1. NCBI lineage: Bacteria > Bacillati > Bacillota > Clostridia > Lachnospirales > Lachnospiraceae > Blautia > Blautia sp. HCP3S3_B11. The sequence continues at coordinate 126,058 of NZ_JBQHVP010000013.1, read as the reverse complement.
TCCATGATCATGACCTTCGCCATGAGTATGCTCATGAGTATGAGTCATACCATCTTCATGGGTATGTTCATGGGTGTGTCCATGCCCATGCTGGACAAGATTCCCATTTTCATCTTTGATTAAATGCATGGTTAAATGCTCCCTTCTATTGAAAAATACACTGAATTTATAAAATTCAGTCTTTTTTTATGACAATAAATTATCAATTTACTGATATTATACATCTTTTTTTTCATTTCCGCAAGCCATTTAGCATAAATAATCACTAAAAAAATTTTGAAATATATGCTTTGAAATAGCTTTTTTCACAAGAACTGTTAATACTTTAACCGTTATGTTATATTGTTAACAATGTATTCTTGCAAAAACTTAATAATTTTTATGTAATTCTGACACATTTTTATGTTATACTTGGACAAGATTATCGGGCAAAGCGGCTTGCCCAAAGTGTATATAGGAATTGGAGGAATTGTTTTGGATAATACTGTTTTTCTGAACACAAACAGAGAGATGCCTTTACTCGGACTGGGAGTATACAAAGCCACCGGGGAAAACGAGGCTGAAAGTGCTATTATTTCTGCTGTTGAATCAGGATACCGTCTGATTGATACAGCCTCCGTATATAAGAACGAAGAAAATGTAGGACGGGGAATCGCCAGCTGCGGAATACCGCGAAATGAACTTTTTATTACTACAAAAGTATGGAATACCGCACAGCGTCTGGGAGACATTCAGGGTGCTTTTGAAAGAAGCCTGGACCGGCTCAAACTGGATTATGTTGATCTGTATCTGATCCACTGGCCGGTTCCGGGATGTTATCTCAGCACTTGGAAAGTACTGGAGGAAATCCAGAAATCCGGGCGGGCTCTTTCTATCGGTGTCAGTAACTTTGAAATCCGTCATCTGGAAGAGCTGGAAGCCAATTCCGGAATTATACCTGCAGTAAATCAGATTGAATGCCATCCGCTCTGCTATCCGAAAGAGCTGATTGATTATTGCCAGAATAAAGGAATTCAGGTACAGGCATATGCCCCACTTGCCAGAGGCGCATATCTTGATAACGATGTAATGTGTGTACTTGGAACCAAATACGCTCATACTCCCGCTCAGATCGGTCTGCGCTGGGCTACTCAGAAAGGAATTTCCGTAATTCCCAAATCCGTACATCCTGACCGCATCAGAAGCAATGGCAATATTTTTGATTTCACAATCGAACAGGAAGACATGGATCTGATCGATACTCTGAATGAGAATTTTCATAGTTCACATATTCCCGAGGATTTAAGGGACATTGCATTCTGATAAAGAGTAGTTAAAAAATTTTTTATCATTCAAATGTAAAAAGCAGATGTATTTATATAACATCTGCTTTTTGCATATTTATCATCTCTGTCTATAGAATTTTCCGTAAATGATGCATTCGAAAGTTTTTCGTAACCATTCAGCAGTCAGCTATCCCGCGAGGTACTGAACAGTTACAGTTTTTCTATAACATCTCAGTTAGTTTTCTGTCCGTCTTCCCATGGAAGCATCGGTGTCTCCACCTTCTTATCTCTTACCATAAGGTCGATCACCGCTTCCGCTGCACTTTTTCCTTCAAACAGAACTTTGTTTATTTCTGTAATGATCGGCATTTCCACGTCATATTTCTCAGCCAGTTCTTTTGCTGCTTTTGCGGAATAAACACCCTCCACGATCATTTTCACTTCAGCCATTGCCTGCTCCATGGTATATCCTTTTCCCATCAGATATCCGGCTTTCCGGTTACGGCTGTGGACACTGGCACAGGTAACGATCAGATCTCCGATTCCGGACAGACCATAGAAGGTTTCCATACGCGCTCCCATTTTAACACCCAGACGTGAAATTTCCGCAATTCCTCTTGTGATCAGAGCTGCTTTGGTATTATCGCCGTATCCCAGACCATCTGCGGTTCCGGCCGCCAGTGCGATCACATTCTTTAACGCTGCGCCAAGCTCCACTCCCAGCATATCCGGCGTAGTATAAACTCTGAAAACAGGGCTCATAAAGATTCCCTGCAGATATTCTGCTGTCTCTCTCTGGTGAGAACTTACCACACAGGTAGTCGGAAGTCCCTTTCCAACCTCTTCTGCATGGCTTGGACCGGAAAGTACAGACACATTTGCCTGTGGAAGTTCCTGTTCAATGATCTCGCTTAAAGTAAGAAGAGTTTTTTCCTCCACGCCTTTGGCAACATTTACAATTTTCTGTCCGCTTTTTACAAAAGGCGCCATACGCTTGCAGGTACTTCTGGTATAAGGCGAAGGAACTGCAAGAATTGCCACATCTGCATCCCGCAGGCTTCTCTCAATATCTGTTGTGATATCAATCGGTTCAGGAATCTTTACACCCGGAAGTTTACTCACATGTTCACGCTTTTCCCTTAATGTTGTGATTTCCTCCCCAAGTGCTGACCAGAGAATCACCTCGTGTCCATTATTGTAAAGAAGGATAGACAGGGCAGTTCCCCAGCTTCCCGCACCAAGTACACTTATCTTTGCCATATAAATACCTCTTTTTATTTATTTTTTTTGCTTAAATAAATTTTACTTTCCGTTCCGTCAAGAAGCCGTTTTATATTCTTTTTATGTCTGTAAAATGCCAGTACTGTTAAGAGTCCCATAACAATATAAAGCTCGATCATATGAGAAGAATCCATATGATAAGAACCCCTCTGTCCAAATATGATCATACTGATAAATGCAGCCAGATATGCACTTACCGAACACAGTGAAACATAGTGTGTCAGGAAAAACAATCCAAAGAATACAATTGCGCAGATTATAAAAATCCGCCAGTCAAAGGCAATCACAAGTCCTACAGATGCAGCTACGCCCTTCCCGCCTTTAAAATTGAGATAAAACGGAAAATTATGCCCCAGAATACACCCCGCTGCTGCATAAAGGCTCAGCAACGGCAGGATATCTCCATAAGAATTTCCAAATATTGCTCTTACGATCAGGATGGCTGCAATACACTTCAGACAGTCACACAACAGATTCAATGCTCCGGCCTTTTTACCAAGTGTACGCAGTACATTTGTAGAGCCCAGATTTCCACTTCCCTGTTTGCGGATATCAATATGATAAATTTTTCCTAAAATGTATGCGGTCTGAAAAAGTCCGCATGCATATCCAATTGCAATACAAATCAGTCGTTCCATGATTATTCTTTTTCACCTCGTTCACGAATAATGAATTTCAGTGATGTTCCCGCAAATCCAAAGGCATCCCTGATCTTATTCTCCAGATATCTGGTATAAGAGAAATGCATCAGCTCTTTGTCATTTACAAAGATAACAAATGTAGGCGGTTTGACAGCCACCTGTGTCATATAGTAAATCTTCAGACGTTTTCCCTTGTCAGACGGAGGCTGCTGCATTGCTACTGCCTCAGAAAGGATTTCATTCAGGACACCTGTCTGGATACGCAGTGTCTGGTTTTCGATAACCGCATCAATCGTTTCAAACATTCTGGAAATCCTGAGTCCTGTTTTTGCAGAAATAAATACCAGCTCCGCATATGGCATATACGCCAGAACCTCGCGGATTCTGTTTGTGTGCTTATAAATAGTCTTATCATTCTTTTCAATGGCATCCCATTTATTTACAGCAATGATAACACCCTTTCCTCTTTCGTGGGCGATACCTGCGATTTTGGCATCCTGTTCTGTAACTCCCTCTGACGCATCGATCATAACAATAACGACATCCGCACGCTCCACAGCAGTCACTGTACGGATCACACTGTATCTCTCAATTTCTTCTTTTACTTTACCCTTGCGGCGAAGTCCGGCTGTATCAATAAAGATATAATCCTTACCCTGCCATTTTACTCTGGTATCTACCGCATCTCTTGTAGTTCCGGCAATATCAGAAACGATCACACGGTCTTCTCCAAGAAGCTTATTTACCAGGGAAGATTTACCTACGTTTGGTTTACCTACGATAGCGATTCTCGGAATTTCATCCTCTTCATCGATATCAGCATCCTCAGGAAAATGTTTCGCTACTTCATCAAGCATATCTCCCAGTCCCATACGGTTTGCCGCAGAGATCGGAATCGGTTCTCCGATACCAAGATTATAAAATTCATAGACATCCATCATAAATTTCTGAATGCTGTCTACTTTATTAACAACAAGGACAACCGGCTTACCGCTACGTCGAAGCATATCTGCTACTTTTGCATCGGAATCAACCAGCCCCTGATGAACATCTGTGATAAAGATAATAACATCAGCTGTATCAATTGCGATCTGAGCCTGTTCTCTCATCTGAGAAAGGATAATATCACTGCTGTCTGGTTCAATACCACCTGTATCAATCATGGTAAATGTCTTATCAAGCCATGTCACATCTGCATAAATTCTATCTCTTGTAACGCCAGGTGTATCTTTTACAATAGAAATCTTCTCACCTGCCAGCGCATTAAACAATGTGGATTTGCCTACATTAGGTCTGCCCACTATCGCTACTACCGGTTTGCTCATATATCTGTCTCCTTCTTATCTTTTTATGGTCTGGTGCTTCTATCAGACAATTTACAAGGTCCGCTCCCGGTTCGTCAACCACAACGATTTCTGTGTTAAGAGCCTGTCTGATATCTTCCACCGTAAGGTCATCCAGAAAAACATCCTCTCCACTTCTAAGCATATTGCAGGGAATCAGAAGCTTCTCGCCCAATTCTCTCCTGGCGAGCTGATCTTTAAGATCAGTACCTGTGATCAGGCCTGAAACGGTAATCTTCTCTCCAAAGAAATTATTCTTCACTGCATATACTTCTGCATGTACATTAGGAAATTTCTCCTGTACCAGCTTTATCATTTTACCTATATAGGGCGCTGCAAGCCGCCCTGTCGCAACAGTAGCATTTACTGTTCTGTCATCACCTTCTAGCTGTTCAAGTCTCTCTTTTACCTCTGTCTCAAGCAGGCGCATCATACCAACACCATTTTCAAGCTGCAGATATCCGTCATATCTTCCTTCTTCAGGAAGTTCATAACCTGCAAGAATGTACCATTCATCTGAGGCATGTACAAAATGAATGCCATGCTTTTCTACCATAATTCTCTGCCAGCGTTCCACCTGACTGATCAGATATCTCGCATCCTCTTTGCCAAAAGATTCCAGCGGATACAAGCCGTCACGATATTTCGAAAGTCCTACCGGAACAATCGAAACACTCTGTAACACAGGTGCATATTCTGCCAGCTTTTCCAAGCTGTATTCCAATTCGCCTCTGTCGTTTATCCCCTTGCACAGAACAATCTGCCCATTCATAGTTACATCGCCTTTATAAAGCTTATCAACCTTTGCAAGAGCATCCCCGGCAAAACGATTATGAAGCATTTTACAGCGAAGCTCGGGATTCATGGTCTGAAATGATACATTAATAGGTGAAAGATGAAACTTGATAATACGGTCCAGATCATAATCGCTCATATTCGTGAGGGTAATATAGTTTCCCTGAAGAAACGAAAGTCTGGAATCGTCATCTTTAAAATACAAAGTTTCTCTCATCCCGGGAGGCATCTGATCGATAAAGCAGAAAATACAATGATTAGAGCAGGAACGATATTCGTCCATAAGACTGTTCTCAAATTCAACTCCAAGATCATCCTCGTATTCTTTTTCCACTTCCAGTTCCCATTCCTCGCCATTCTTCTTCCGGATAAGGAGCGTGACAAATTCGTCATTCATCAGATAACGATAGTCAAACACATCCTCTACCGGCTGGCCATTAATGGAAAGCAGTGCATCCCCCGGTTCCAGTTCCAGTTCTTCTCCGATACCGTCAGGAAGAACTCTGGATATAATGTGTAAATTTTTTTTCATGAATTACTAACTCCATTGGGATATATCCGAAAACTGTGGGATCATTTTTCCGGTATATCTTTTCATTAAAACACGCTTATGCGCATCTGTTTCGATAATTTTATAACTATTCAGCATTTTCCACGTTATCTGCCAATTACTGCACAGCTATATAAACTCATTATCTTTTATATCATAACAATTGTGCATGAAAAAATCAATAAATTCCTTGACGTATTTTAGGGCAAATGTTATAAATTATATTGAAATCTATTATTTGAGTATAAAATCACTTAGGAGGAGTATTATGCCAAACATAGAATTGTTGGAAAAATCCATGCCGGTTGCACCTATCCGTATTGCAGCTCTTGGATGCAGAGAACTTGCAGAAGAAGTTGATAAGAAACTGGTAAAATTCCGTAAGGAACTGGTTGCCCGTAAAAAGCTTAGTGTTATACCGCAGGGTTACAGTGAAGAGTCATTTCTTGTAGAATGTGACTGCCCGCGTTTTGGAACAGGAGAAGGCAAAGGTTATATTAAGGAATCTGTCCGTGGTACTGACCTTTACATCATGGTCGATGTGACAAATTACAGCGAAACTTATACAGTATGTGGACATGAGAATCATATGTCACCTGACAATCATTTTCAGGACCTTAAGAGAATCATTTCTGCTGCTACAGGTAAGGCACATCGTATCAATGTTATTATGCCATTTCTTTATGAAGGCCGTCAGCACAGACGTACAAAGAGAGAATCTCTTGACTGTGCACTGGCTCTGAAAGAGTTAAGTGATATGGGCGTTTCCAATATCATTACATTTGACGCTCACGATCCACGTGTTCAGAACTCTATTCCGCTGAACGGTTTTGATAACTTTTTCCCAACCTATCAGTTCTTAAAAGCTCTGATCAAGAGCGTGCCGGATCTTCGTGTTGACAACGATCATCTGATGATCATCAGCCCTGACGAGGGCGCTATGTCCAGAGCCGTTTATTTTTCAAATATCCTTGGTGTGGATATGGGAATGTTCTACAAACGTCGCGACTATTCTACGATCGTTAACGGAAAGAACCCTATCGTTGCTCATGAATTCCTTGGCGATTCTGTAGAGGGAAAAGATGTTGTAGTTATTGATGACATGATTTCCTCCGGTGGAAGTATGCTTGATGTTGCAAAACAGTTAAAAGAACGCCATGCAAAGCGAGTATTTGTGTGCACTACTTATGGCCTGTTTACAGATGGTCTGGACAAGTTTGACGAATATTATGAAAAGGGATGGCTCGACAGAGTGATCACAACCAACTTAAACTACCGCATCCCGGAACTTCTTACAAGACCATATTACATCGAGGCAAACATGAGCAAATATCTTGCAAGTATTATTGACATCATCAATCATGATGTCTCTGTTGAAAAAGTTCGTTCCAGCAATGAAAAAATTATGAGCCTTATGGAGAAAGTTAATTCAAGATAGTTTTTTCTTCATAAATGCAAAAAAGAAGAAGTATCCCTCATCTAAGAGAGATCTTCTTCTTTTTTATTCTCTGATGCCAAGAAAAGCTCCAAGATTCCCACGTTTCCCATGAGAGGCTCTATGGGAGAAAAGAAATTCCGGATTACAGCAGGTGCAGATATTCGGCATTGAAATATTTTCCGGACATATTCCTGCTTCTGTGAAAATAATCCGATTTGCCTCCCAGAGATTAAGCTGGTATTTTCCATTGTCTTTTCTATAAAAAAGTTTGTCCCAGTGTTTCTGGTCAAAAGCATTCTTAAATTCTTCAATTACATCCAGACTTACTTCATAACAATCCTGACAGATAGATGGACCAATGGCAACTTTCATATTCTTTGGATTACTGCCGTACTCTTCTGCCATCTTTTTTATCGTAACTTCTCCGATTTTCTGAACAGTGCCTCTCCATCCGGAATGAGACAGTCCAATCGCATGGTGTAGCGGATCTACAAAATATAACGGTACGCAGTCCGCATAAAAAGTTGCCAGAACCAGACCGGAAACATTGGTGATCATCCCATCGATATCTGTATAATCCCGCGGAGTTACAATTCCTTTTCCACGATCTTTTTCTGTCACTTTTCTCACATTACAGGTGTGCGTCTGATCAGAGGTAACTATATTCTCTGTCCGGAATCCCATAGCAGCTGCAATCCGGTTATAATTTTCCCTTACGCAGGATTCTTCATCACCTCTTGTGAAGCTAAGATTCATCGAACTGTATATTCCCTGACTCACGCCACCCAGACGAGTACTAAACCCATGAACAAGCCATTCCACATCTTCAAATGCAGGATATGTAAGAAAAGTAACTCCCTCATTCTTTTTTATATTCAATTTCGGAATCTGTTCGCTGTTCCATTTTATTTCCATATCTTTTCCTTTTGTCAATTCATATATTCAAACGCATTCTTTACCCAGTATACTTTCTTATCGTCAATCCCAACTACATCAAAACGACATGGGATGTCTACATTGTGATATTCCACCGCAAGAAAATATCTGGCTACTTTACATATGGTTTTCTGTTTTGCAAAATTTACCGCTTCCAAAGCACGTCCGAACCAGTTGCCTTTTCGATATTTAACCTCAATAAAAACAAGATATTCATTATCTCTGGCTATCAGATCGATTTCTCCGTGCCGGCAGCGATAATTATATTTCAGGATAAATAACCCCTGTCCCTTTAAATATTCGGCCGATTTTCTTTCGTACCAGGTTCCTGTCGCTCTGGTATTATTATACAGTTTTTTCACTCATTTCTATTTATGTGTAGGCTTCTTTTGTATTTTTTACAACCTGATAGTTATTCGAGTCAATCGGATATTCCCAATCCGCTTTCGCTACTTGCTCATAACTGAATAACTGCTCCGCAGTTTATCAGGAGGGGCTTGTACCCCCCTCCTGATACAAGCAAGTCCCACCCACTGCTTATTGCTCCTCGCAACCCCCACAGGGAGCTTACTTGATTCGATTAAATAAAATGTGTGATAAATGTTTTCCTGTGAATTGGTGTCGGGCCATACTTTTTCAATGCCTCAATATGTACCGCAGCGCCATATCCTTTATTTGAAGCGAATCCGTATTCCGGAAATACTTTATCATACTCTTCCATCAGTCTGTCCCTTGTTACTTTCGCAATAATGCTTGCCGCTGCAATGGAAACACTCTTGGCATCACCTTTGATAATAGGGACCTGTGGGATTGTAATCTGCGGAATCGTAACTGCATCATTAAGTAGAACCTGTGGCATAACGTCTAATTTACTTACCGCCTCACGCATTGCTTCATATGTAGCCTGTAAAATATTGATTTCGTCAATCCGTTCCGGACTGCGCATTCCAATCCCCACAGAAACTGCTTCTCTCATGATCACATCATACAGCTCTTCTCTCTTAGAAGCGCTGAGTTTCTTGGAATCATTTAAATAAAGAATCTGGCTGTCCTTTGGCAAAATCACCGCGCATGCAACAACCGGACCTGCCAGCGGACCTCTTCCAACTTCATCAATACCACATAAATATCCAAGATGTTCATATTTATGCTCGTATTCTTTCAGTTTCTCAGTGCGCTGTTTCTCTGCTTCAAGCGCTGCCTCTTTCTTGTGACACTGCTCAATCAGCTTTTTAACTCCGCTTCTGGTGTCTTCTTTGTACATTTCATATAAAGCCGGGTAGCTGTGCATATCTGCAACAGCAAACTCGGCTTTGATCTCAGCTATTGTTTTCATAACGGTGCCCACTCCAATGTGATACGTCCCATTTTTCCGGAACGGAAATCGTCAAACAGTATCAGGGAAGCCTTTGCATAATCCAGTTCTTTCTGCTTCTTCAAACAGCCTCTTGCTCTCGCAATCTGTTCGAGAACTTCCACAGCGCTTCCCTCCTCTGTGATCTGATACCTCTCTGCCAGAATATCCTTATAATTCTCGCGCAGATAATCAATCAGCCAGAGCGCAAGTTCTTCCATATTCAGAATATCATCTTTGATAGAACCAACGCAGGCCAGACGGATTCCTACCTGCTGGTCTTCAAACTTAGGCCATAAAATACCAGGGGTATCCAGAAGTTCTGCGCCCTTATTCAGGCGGATCCACTGTTTTCCTTTTGTAACTCCAGGTTTATTTCCTGTTTTTGCACATGCACGTCCCGCAAAGGTATTGATAAATGTGGACTTTCCTACATTCGGAATTCCCACTACCATTGCACGGATCGGCCGGTTCTTGATTCCGCGGCGTCTGTCTCGTTCTATTTTTTCCTTACATGCTTCTTGAATGACGTTGTTTATTGCCTTCATTCCGGAACCGTTTCTGGAATCAACTTTTACAACATAAAAGCCCTTTGCCTGGAAATATGTTTTCCACGCTTCATTCTGGCGTTCATCAGCCAGATCCGACTTATTAAGAAGAATCAGTCTGGATTTGTTTTTTCCCAGTTCATCTATATCCGGGTTTCTGCTTGAAAGAGGTACACGGGCATCTACAAGCTCGATAATCAGATCAACCAGCTTGATATCCTCCTGCATCTGTCTCTTTGCCTTGGTCATATGACCAGGGTACCACTGTACGTTCATATCCACCTAACCTTTCAAAAATCCAAATTTATTTTTCGGGGAAATAATAAACCATACTTTTCCCACAATATACTTCTTGTTGATATTTCCGATGTCACCGTAACGGCTGTCTTCACTGTTATTTCTGTTATCACCAAGTATAAAATATTCTCCACTCTCCAGAGAGGCTCCGTCTGAAGCCAGTCCTGCATTATTGATCTCAGGAAATCCCTTATTCTCATTATATACATCCCCATTGATCAATATAGAACCGTTAGATATCTGTACTGTCTCACCAGGCAATCCGATCACACGGCCAATATGTAAAGCCGCATCATCACTTCCACTGGTCTTATATACAATAATATCGCCCCTTTTTGGCGATGACACTTTATAAATAGCTCTATTTACAAAAAAACGTTCTCCTACCTGCAAAGTAGGTTCCATTGCACTTTCCTGCATGGTTACTGACTGGAACATTGCGATTCCCACCAGCACTCCAAAAATCAGCACAACAGCAATCTGAAAAACCCAGTTGAGGATTCCCCGGACTTTACGGTCTTCCAGTTTTGTTTCCAGTTTATCTTTTGTTTCCTGCAGTGCTGAATTCTCTTTCCACTTTCTGATATCCATTCAATTCTCCTGCCAGATGGAAAAAGAGGGACAATACACTAGTTATTGTCCCTTCTTCTACAACTCATGAAATTATTTAACAAGCTCTTTAACCTTAGCAGCTTTACCTACGCGGTCTCTTAAGTAGTTCAGTTTTGCACGACGTACTTTACCACGGCGGATAACTTCTACTTTAACTACATGCGGGGAATGAAGCGGCCATGTTTTCTCAACGCCTACTCCGTTAGAATTCTTTCTTACAGTAAATGTAGCTCTGTTGCTTCCGCCCTGTTTTTTGAGAACTGTTCCTTCGAAAACCTGAACACGTTCACGGTTTCCTTCTTTGATCAGTGCGTGTACTCTTACAGTATCACCTGTGTTGAATGCCGGTACTTCAGCTTTTAACTGAGCTGCTTCAATGTTTTTGATAATTTCGTTCATTTTATTCTCTCCTATTCTTATATGGATGTTCTTAATACATATTCCGTAACAGAGGACCATCTTTTTTCACAACAGTTGTGATTATACTATATCAATTGTCATATTGCAATACTTTTTTGCAGATTTATACAATTTACCATTTTGTAAAATGTAAGTATAGTTACCAGCAGATCACTTCACAGCCGGTCTCTGTAACCAGAACCGTTACCTCCCACTGCGCAGACGGCAGTCCGTCCTCTGTTCGTACTGTCCACTCGTCAACTTCATCTGTATAAATCTCATCACTTCCCATATTTACCATCGGTTCTATCGTAAACATCATTCCAGGAACCATCAGAACACCTGTATTTTCTTCTGAAACAAAGCTCACCCACGGATCTTCATGGAACTCGAGTCCCACGCCATGTCCGCCGATTTCTCTTACTACAGAAAATCCATTTTCTACCGCATGTTTGTGAACCGCACTTCCCATATTTCCAATCGGTGTCCAAGGTTTTACCTGTGAAATTCCAAGTTCAACGCATTCCTTGGTAACTCTGACAAGTTTTTCTTTTTCAGGACTTACCTTTCCAATGCAAAACATTCTGGATGAATCAGAATAGTATCCATTATAAATTGTAGATACGTCTACATTGATGATATCCCCCTCTTTCAGAATCTGCTCTTCATCCGGAATTCCATGACACACAACCTCATTTACAGAAGTACAAACGCTTTTCGGAAAGCCTTCGTAATTAAGAGGTGCCGGAATTCCTCCGTGTCTTACGGTTTCTTCATGCACCCATCTGTCAATTTCTTCTGTTGAGACACCAGGTCCGATATGCTCTGCAACATAATCAAGAACTGCAATATTGATCTTACAGCTCTCTTTGATTTTTTCAATCTGCTCAGGTGTTTTGATCAGGTTATGAGCGATAACTGCATATCCTTTCTGTCTCATCATTTCCATTTTCTCATCAAATGCTTCATGGCATTTTTTATATTTTTTACCGCTTCCACACCAGCATGGATCATTTCTTCCAATTTTTAAAGACATGATTATCTTCCTCTTCCTTTTTTCTTATGTTGGGTACAGCGTATCATTAATTCATTCGACAATTTCACCGCAAGTGGATTTCTTTAGTTGCTTCTACTACTTGCTTTGATTCAATCGGATAAAACCATCCATTTCCGCTACTTAACTCGACACCGAATAACTACTGCGTTTATTGCTCTTTGCAATTGAAGCAGGGGACTTACTTAATTTGGTTAAAATCAAATCATAATGACCGCGTACCGTCTTATCATATCATATTTTTCTCAAAAATGTGTATATTATTGGTAAAATTATTCGATACCCAAAAATCCGTGTTACTGGGCACGGAGTGAACAGTAACACGCTTCGCGATGCACAGAATTTATGCTATTCGCATAAATTCGCGTGGCATGTCTCGGTTTTTCTGTTGCCAAGCATCCGTAAGAAGCTGCCAGTGGCAGGTTCTGTAGGTGACCCTCGCTCACAAAAAGCACCTCGCGGAATAGTAGCGTGTAAACAGTAGCAAAAATCCAGCAGCTTAATTGCTGCTGGATTTTGTAGAATCAGAATCAGATGTAGAATCTGCATTCATGATCTGATCCAGTTCACTGATCATTTCATCATCTTTCAGACGGAATTTTACCTCTACACGTCTTGATGCATCCTTATCTTCATTTCCCTTAGAGTCAAGAACCGGATTTGCAGAGCCATGTCCATTTACTGTCAGATAATTCTGCAAATCTGAAATTTCATCAGAACTTAAGAAATTTCCCTGAATTTCCGTCAGATATTGCGCGACAGCCAGAGAACGTTTCTGGGAAAGCTCCAGGTTATAATCATAATCACCATCTGTATCTGTATATCCATCGATAATAATCTCAGCCAGATACTTCTTATAATCATCCTGCAACAGTACCTTGCAGTAAATCGGCAGGATATTTGCAAGTTCTGCCTTACCTTCGTCCGTAAGTTCTGACTGGTCATAGTCAAACATTACATTTGCATTCAATGTAAGAGCTCCTGTCTGCGCATCTATATCAACACTGACATTATTCTTGGAAAATTCTTTCTGCAATGCTTCAATAACATCTGCTTTTACACCGATAATATTGTCAATCTTTTTCTGTTGTGTGGCAAGAAGAGATGTTTTTTCATCAAGATCTGACTGCTGCTTATCCAGTGTAGCCTGCTGTTCTTTCAGCTGCGCAGCCAGCTCAGCCAGAAGTTTTTTCTGTTTGTCAAGCTGTTCATCCTGAGAACTTAACTGACTGTCTTTTTCATCCAGCTCATTCTGCTGCGCCAGGATTTCGGCAGTATACTGTTCCTGAAGAGCAATTTTATCATCTCTTTCTTTAATACTTTCATTATAGCTTTTCTGTGCCTGAAAAAGTGTCACACACATGATCAGGATGAAAAGGAGCAGCACGCCGGCCATCATATCAGAATAAGATCGCCAGACATTAAATCCGCTGTCATCTGATTTCTTTCTTTTGCGCATAATTCTCCCCTTTTCTTATCTGAATAAACTGAATTTACCTTTCTGATTTTTGGAAATGCTCTTCATATTCTTGTTCATTTCTTCAAGAAGCGCTTCCTGGCGTTCACCTTGTTCCTCAAGCAGTTTTCGTACTTCTTCCATGGGTTCTTTCTGCACTGCTCCCTGACCTGTTCTTCCTTCAGAAAGATATATATTACTGTTTTCTTTCTGAACAGAAATATCAGCAAAGAGTCTGCGCACTTCTTCCATAGTCTGATATGTCATCTTCTGATAAGAAATAAACTCCTGCAATTTTGCGTCCAGTTCCTCAACCAGTTTCTGATTTGCCTTAAGCACATCTTCTCCTGCCTGATTTGCTGCAGAAATCTTTTCCATTCCCTGCGTTGCAGTCTCTACATATTTCTGCATAGTCTGATTGCAGGCAACCCAGAACTTGGCAGAAGATTTCTCTGCTTCTTTCAAGTAATCTGAAATATGCTGGTAATCCTGTTGCTGCTGTTTCTGGATTTCCTGATTATCCTGTGTGATTCTTGTCGCAGTTGACATATAACGTCCCTGAATCTTGCCAAGTTCATCCACGATTTCTTTCATAGATTCATTCTGTCTTGCATAAGATTCATTTAACTGCTCACTCATTGCCTGGTAGAGATTTGTCGTGTAATCCGTATTCTCTTTTTGCGCTTTTTTCAGCTGTACAAGTGCCTCATTAAAATCCTTGAACTGCAGTTTAAAAGAACTGTTCATCTCTCGCAGGAAAGAGCGGAGAATCTCCTGTACGACATCCTGCTGGCATTTCGTTACAGACTCTGTCAGAATCTCCAGAGATTCATTCATTTTCTCAAATGTAGGATTAATTGCCTTTTCAAAACTCTCCGCCATCTGTGAAGTAAGCTGTTCTGCCATCTGCTTCATAGCCTTTGTCTGAACCTTCTGACTTGCAAGCATAAGATTTCTTGACTCACTCTCAGCAGCAGGAAGAACATACATATGAAACTTTTCCAGAAATCCCTGCAGTTTCTCATCCATTCCCGCATAGACACTCTTCATTCCGGAACTATAAATCAGAGCAAATGCAATTCCATATATGGAAGTAAGGAACGCAACTTTGATACCATCTACAAGCGTAGAAACAGACGTAGTCATTGTCTCATAACTGGACGGTTCAAAGCTCTTCAGGCCCCAAACAAGACCGATAAATGTACCAAGGATACCGAGACTGGTAAAGATATCCGGTGCCATTTCCAGAATTTTTTTATGTACATGAAGGTCTATTTCATCTTCGTTTATATATTCTTCAATTCCTCCGACACCTTCCTGATTCTTATCCATAGAATCGATAAAATTATCCATTCTCTCATCCAGATATCTGTGATCAAAAATTCCTTTCAGGCATGACAGATCTTCGCTTTTTGCTTTTCCAGGCACTTTAAAAACACTGGTAAGTTCTTGCGTCCCTCTTAAAAATGCCTGTGCAATACCATCCACTCGGAATATTCCACCGAATAATCCCGCCAGATAAATAACTGCCATAATGGCAAGAAATGCGAAGTTGTAAGCCATCGTGCTAACTGAACCCCTGCCCGTCAGCAGAGTCATCGCAATACACCCACCAAGTACCGCCAGAAAAAGCACGGTATTCATAATTTTTTTGCCCATAATACACCTCCTGTGGTTATTTGCATATTTTGCGTAAAATTACAGACAATCTTCTTTTTCGTTTATCATATCACAATGTCATATCTGTCACAAGTGAAAAAGCTGTATTCTTTTACCATAAATAATAGCAGCGGGAAACCTGTGCCATAAACAGATTTCCCGCCAGAATGTTTCGTCATATTTACTTGTTTATCTCGGAATAAACCTTATCTTCTTCCAGAAGACGTACCTTGCCATCCTTCACTTCAACAAGATTAATGCTGCAGTTTGGCGGTACACATCCATGCCAGAAATTTTCATGATCCTGATAAATATTCTGAAGCAGTGCACGTACTGCACATCCATGAGAAGAAACAAGGACAGTCTTATCTGTCAGTGCAGGATCTGTTATCTTCTCCTGCCAGAACTCTCTCGTTCGTTTCAGAATATCGGAAATATTTTCTCCGTTCTCCGGGCGCTTAAATTTCAGCGGATCCGTAAAAAAGATTTCCATTTCATGACTGATGATCTTTCCCTGTGCATCCTTGAACTGTGTTCCTTCAAGAACTCCAAAATCAATTTCCTGGATTCTCTTATCCTCGATAATCGGAACCTTTTTATCTCCCAGCACATACTGCGCTGTCTGTTTCGCTCTTGTCAACGGACTGGTAAAACAGATATCAAAATGAATATCTTTCAACGCCTCACCAGTCTTTTTGGCAAGTTCGATTCCCTCCGGTGCCAGGGGAATATCTACTGCCCCCTGCACCTTCTTCAGTTTATTCCACTGGGTTATCCCATGTCTTAACACATAAAGCAGCATTAGCTTCTCAACTCGATTCCAAGATCTGTCAGACCATTTAAGATTTTCTTCATTGCCGCTGTGATCTCGCTCTCCTCCAGAGTCTTGTCATGATGACGGAATACCAGAGAATAAGCCATAGACTTGAATCCCTCTTTAATCTGATTTCCTTCATAAATATCGAATAACTGATAGCTTTCCAGAATTTTTCCGCCTCTCTGTGTAAGAACATGCTCAATCTGTCCTGCAAGCACAGTTTTCGGAACAACCATACTTAAGTCACGTGTTACTGCCGGATATTTGGCAATTCCTGTGTATTTATGATTGAAGCTTGCAAACTCAAGAACTGTAAGGATATCGATAACTGCCACATAAGTTTTCTCACCGATTCCGTAAGTGTCAGCTACCAGAGGATGAACTTCTCCAAGATATCCGACAACTTTTCCGTCATAGATCATGTTTGCCTGTCTTCCCGGATGGAGATAAGTCTTACCACTGTTTGGATCATAATCTACCTTATCTCTCATTCCGACTTTCTCAAAGAACTCTTCACAAACGCCCTTCATATCAAAGAAATCACCATTTCCATACATACCAAGAGTAAAATGCATACGTTCATCCGGAAGTTCTGTAAGCGGAAGAGACTTCGGACGATATACGTTACCAAGCTCATAGAGACGGACATCTTTATTTCTTCTGTTATAATTTGTAGCAAGAGAACTGAGCATACCGTTCAAAGTAGTTGTTCTCATAACACTGTAATCTTCTCCCAGAGGGTTGCTGATAACAATTCCCTGACGAAGTTCGCTGTCAGCCGGAAGTCTTAATTTGTCAAATACCTTCGGGCTTTCGAAAGAATAACTCATTCCTTCAGAGAATCCACAATATTCAGCAATATCACGTGCTACAGATTCAATACGAAGCTTGAATGGAAGTTTACCTGTTGTAGCTTCACCTGTAGGAAGTGTAGTCGGAATCTTATCATATCCGAAGAATCTTGCAACCTCTTCTGCCACGTCAGCTACATAATGAATATCCTGACGGAAAGTAGGTGCAACGATTTCATTTGTTTTCTCGTCATAAGTAAGTTCTACTTTTGCAAGATATCCAAGCATTTCTTCCGATGTCAGATTTGTTCCAAGAAGTGCGTTAATCCTCTCTGGTTTAAATGGAACTCTGGATGGCTCTCTTACTTCATTACAGACATCTACCATTCCACCTACAACTTCTCCTGCACCAAGTTCTTCCATCAGCTGGCATGCTCTGTCAATAGCAGCCTGTGCATTATTTGGATCAAGACCTTTCTCAAATTTACCGGAAGCATCTGTTCTCAGTCCGATTCTCTTAGATGAAAGTCGGATATTTGTTCCATCAAAGCACGCTGCTTCAAAAAGAACTGTTTTTACATTGTCTGTGATCATAGAATTTTCGCCACCCATGATACCGGCAATGCCGACAGCCTTCTCACCGTCACAGATCATCAGCACCTGGTCGTCCATAGTACGTTCCTGACCGTCAAGAGTTACGAATTTCTCATCATTCTTTGCGCGGCGCACAACGATTTCTTTTCCTGCAATAGTATCCAGATCATATGCATGCATTGGCTGTCCAAACTCTTCCATTACATAGTTTGTGATATCAACCAGATTGTTGATTGGACGGATTCCGTTAGAGGCAAGACATCTCTGCATCCATTTTGGTGAAGGTCCGATCTTAACATTCTTTACAACTCTTGCGCAGTAACGTGGGCAAAGCTGAGGATCTTCTACTGTAACTTTTACATAATCAGAAGCTTTCTCATCATTTCCTTTACACTCTACTACAGGAGGACAGAACTTCTTGTCAAAAGTAGCTGCTGCTTCTCTTGCAATTCCAAGCACACCGTAGCAGTCTACACGGTTAGATGTAATTTCGTATTCAAATACAACATCATTCAGTCCCAGAGTTTTAATGGCGCTCTCACCTACAACAGCATCTTCAGGGAAAATATAGATTCCGTATTCCGGTGCTTCCGGATACATTTCTCTTGTGCTTCCAAGTTCTTCGATAGAGCACATCATACCACAGGATTCGATTCCGCGGAGTTTGCCTTTCTTAATCTCGATTCCACCCGGAGTTTTCTTTCCATCATGTCCGCCAGCTACACGTCCACCGTCAAGAACAACCGGAACTTTATCTCCTTCTTTTACATTCGGAGCACCGGTAACGATCTGTACAGACTCTGTTCCAATATTTACCTGGCAGATGATCAGTTTATCTGCATCCGGATGCTTCTCGATCTTGTCGATCTGTCCGATCACGATTTTGTCCAGATCTGCATCCAGTTTCTCGAAGCCTTCCACTTTTGTCCCTGTCAGTGTCATGGCATCCGTATATTCCTGTGCTGTCACATCAAGATCCGGCACATACATTTTAATCCAAGATAATGAAGTATTCATTTTGCTAATCCTCTTCTTATATTTATTGAATAATAAACTATTATAAATTAGAACTGTTTCAGGAAACGAATGTCGTTTTCGTAGAGCAGTCTCATGTCATCAATCTCGTATTTCAGAAGTGCGATACGCTCCAGACCTACACCGAATGCAAATCCACTATATTCTTCCGGATCAATTCCACACATACTTAATACGTTTGGATGAACCATACCACAGCCAAGGATTTCAATCCAGCCGGAGCCTTTACAGAAACGGCATCCCGTACCACCGCACTTGAAGCAGGAAACGTCAACCTCTGCGCTTGGCTCTGTAAATGGGAAATGATGTGGCCTGAATTTTGTTTTTGTTTCAGGTCCGAATAATTCCTGTGCAAACTCCTGCAGAGTTCCCTTAAGATCTGCAAAAGTAATATTTTTATCAATAACAAGACCTTCAATCTGATGGAAAGACGGAGAATGTGTTGCATCTACTTCATCAGAACGGAATACACGTCCCGGAGCGATCATACGGATCGGCAGTTTGCCTTTTTCCATTGTACGCGCCTGAACCGGTGATGTCTGAGAACGAAGAAGGATAGAATCATTGATAAAGAAAGTATCCTGCTCGTCACGTGCCGGATGATTTTCCGGAATATTCAGCTTCGTAAAGTTATAATCTGCATACTCTACTTCCGGTCCTTCTACAACTTCATAACCCATACCGATAAAGATACGCTCTACTTCTTCCAAAGCGATAGTGTTCGGATGACGATGCCCGATCTTTGCTTTCTTTGCAGGTAAAGTAACGTCGATGACTTCCTGTTTCATCTTCTCTTCACGAACTGCTTCTTCCAGTTTCTGCTTGGATTCATCAAGTAATGCCTCGATTTTACTTCTTGTTTCATTTACAAGCTGTCCAACCTTCGGACGTTCTTCCGGAGCAACATCCTTCATGCTTTTTAAGATTGCTGTCAGCTCACCTTTTTTACCAAGGTACGCTACACGTACTTCATTCAGTTTATCCAGGCCTTCAGATTCATCGATCCGTTTTCTGGCTGCTTCAGCCAGTTCCTGAAGTCTTTCTTTCATATCCATGTCTTTTCTTTCTCCTTTATCTTATAATAAGCAAGGTTTATCCGAAGAATTTACGTTCATCCAGCATATCTCTTCACAAATATTATGCTGCTCAGAACACAAGAAAAAATCCTGCTTGCAGGCTTCTCCGCCGCAGTGAAATCCTGCCCGGACGGCTTTTTATTATCGAAGGAACATTACGTAGCAATTTCCTACGATATAAAAAAACTCCGTCCCTCGTAAAGGGACGGAGTAAAATATCCGCGGTACCACCCTGCTTCCTGTATCTTCTACAGGCTCTCGGTCTGCTTAACGCGCAGTGACGTCATTTCCTACTGTTACTTCAGAAATGCAGCTCCGGTGGGAAATTCAGGAAATATCTGAACCTGAGGCAGCTTCCAGCCGATGACTTCCTCTCTCTGATGGAAAATAATTCCCTATAGACACCTTCTATGCTTTTCATGATTATCAACATTTATAATCATGCCACAGACTCAAAAATATGTCAAGTATCATTTTCTTTTTTCTTCTCCGGCTCAGGCAATGGCTCCAGAGGTGCCTGCGCAGACAATCCCGGCTGTCTGCGTTCTTTTCCATGAATGATCAGTCCTCTCACCGATCTGTGCGCAAGCCTGAACTCTTTTTCAAAATATGCATTGATCTCTGCACCATACAAAAGCAGATTCATGCAGACATACAACCATACCATAACCATGATAATCGTCGCAAGATTCCCATACATGTTGCTGAATCCTGGAAAAATTTCAAAATAAAAAGAAAAACCATATGAAAAAACTGACCACGCAATCGCTATAAGAAACGCCCCCGGTATCTGACTCTTAAATGTTGCCTTTCTATTTGGAAGAACTTTATACAGCATAAGAAATACCACAAACAACACACCAAATACCAGCATTGCTCTTGCGCCTAATATCCGTGCGATGATCCTTCCAAGAAAAGGTACATATCTTGAAACTGCTGCCTGAATTTCATTTCCAAGTACCAACATAAGCAACGATATAATCAATGCAATCACCAGTGATAATGTATAAAATACTGCATAGATTCTGGTAAGAAGCCAGTTACGGGTTTCTTTTACATGATAGATCGTATTCAGACCATTTATGATTGACTGTAATCCCTTTCCTGCAGACCATAGTGCAACGAATGCCGAAAGAGGGACAATTGCCGTACTTCTTCTATATACATCCACCACGATTCCAAGCACAAAACTCTGCAGATTCTCCGGAATAAATGCAATGATCGCATCCCTGACCACATTATATGTCAACGGTGTATATCGTACAAGTGTAGTCAAAAACAGAATACACGGGATAAAAGACATTATCAGGAAATATGCTGCCTGAGTCGCATATGCCCCGACATGATCTCCGGATACGCGATCCATAAATCCAATCAGCAGACCTATAACTGACTGCTTTTCCTTTTTCCTCTCCATAATTTTCTCCATTCTGTTATTCTAATAATGGAATATCCTTGTCCAATATCATATCATGAAACAGCTGTTATGACAAATACAAAAAACTCGCTAAAGAAATCCCCACCAAATTTCCCATAAAAAAATCTGGTCTCACCCACACATAAATATATGAGAGAAACCAGATCAATATGTAACTTATTTTTTGATATAAAAACGGTAACTTGTCATAGAGTCATACTGCTCTCCTGCATTAAGCACAGGGGAATGGAAATCTTCCACATTAATTGCATTCGGTTCTACCTGTGTTTCCAGGCAGAAAGCATCTCGTTTATTGTATACATGACCATTCTTGCCATTCTCATTCTTCACAAAATTAGCAGCATAGAACTGTACACATGGACAATCAGAAGTAACATCCATAGCAATTCCGCTCTTATCACTGTATGCTGTGGCAATCAGTCTTCTGTTTCCCTTTGCATAATTGTCTGTTACATAGTTATGATCATATCCACCGGTAAATTTAAGCTGTTCAAAATCAGCTTCAATATCCTGTCCAATCTTTTTGGCAGTTCTGAAATCCATAGGAGTTCCGGCAACTTCCTCGTAAACACCTGTTGGTATAGAATGACTATCTGCTACAGGTGTATAATATTTCGCATGAATCGTAAGATACTGTTCCATGGCAGTTCCGCTTCCTTCACCATTTAAGTTGAAGTAGGAGTGATTTGTCATATTTGCAATAGTCGGTTCATCACAAACTCCCTGGTAATGAATCTTTAGTTCGTTTTCTTCTGTAAACTCATATTTTACAGATACATCAAATTCTCCCGGATATCCATTCTCCCCATCCGGGCTGATGCGATTGAATACAATGCTGTTCTTATCCTGGGAAATCTCTGCCACATTCCAGATTTTCTTCTCAAATCCATTCGGACCACTGTGAAGATTATTGTCATTCTCATTCTGGGCAAGAACTATCTCTTTACCGTTAATAGAGAATTTCGCTCCTCCGATACGGTTTCCACTTCTTCCGATCGTTGCACCAAAAAAGCATCCGTTCACTTCATAAGATGCCAGATCATCATATCCAAGTACAACATCTGTCATGGCACCATTTTTATCCGGCACAGACACTTTAACCAGAAGTGCTCCAAAGTTGCTTACCTCTGCATATGCCCCGGAATTATTCTCCAGATGAAAAATCTTCGCTGTTTCCCCAGTCTGTAATACACCAAATTTTCTTTCAGAAACACTCATCGTTTCTAACCTCCCATGTGCAAAATTACAATAATAAAAAAGAGCCTGTCCATGGCTCATTTTTTACAGTTCCCGAAATGCCGTTCCCTTCCCATTGACGCCTAGCCGTAGCTAGGTGGGTATCCTCAACAGGCTTTCTGTCTTCCGCTGCATAATGACGGCCTGACATCCGGTATGCGATGTTGGATTCCCGTTAAAGTCGATGTAGGTTCAAAAAAAGAAGGGGTCTCGCACATTTCAGGATATTCACAGTTCTTAACTGTTTTTTATTATACTCTAGTATATACTCTTTTTCAACATAAAATGCGCAATTTAATTAATTTTTTTGTTTGATTCCAAGAATCTCTTTTACTGCCTGTGGCATATCCGGAGCATCTACAATTCTGTCATGAAGTACCGGTGCTGTACGGATAGTCTCAACTGCCTGCGGAAGTTTTACTCCGGAAAGGCTGCTCAGCTCATCAGCTAATGCAAAATCATCTTTGCCATCTACGCTTACTCCAAGAGCTTCCATTACGCTTCTTGTAAATTTATATGGGCTTGCAGTGGATGCAATAACTGTCGGTGTGGTATCTTTTGTATCTGCTGTATATTTATCATATACGCCTGCTGCAACTGCAGTATGAGTATCAATTACATAATGGCTTTCTTTAAAAATTTTTGCAATTGTCTGTGCTGTCTCTTTTTCTGTACAGTAGTTGCCATAGAAATCTGTTAATTGCGCTTTCATATCCTCTGTGATTGTATACTCGCCGCCCGCAGTAAGAGACTGCATTAATTCAGCACATTTCTTTGCATCGCCACCTGCAATACGATAAATCAGACGTTCCAGGTTACTGGAAATCAGAATATCCATAGAAGGGGAAGTTGTGAGAATGAAATCACGTTTTCTGTCATATGTTCCGGTGCAGAAGAAATCATACAGAACTTTATTATCATTGGATGCACAGATTAATTTGTGAACCGGAAGTCCCATCTGTTTTGCATAATAAGCAGCCAGAATATTTCCAAAGTTTCCTGTAGGTACTACTACATTGATTTCCTGTCCGTCTTTAATCTTTCCCTGACGCACAAGTGACGCATATGCATATACATAATAAACAATCTGAGGTACAAGACGTCCGATATTAATGGAGTTTGCAGATGAGAACTGATATCCTGCAGCATCAAGTTCTGCCTCAAGTTCCTTATCATTGAACATCTTCTTTACAGCTGTCTGCGCATCGTCGAAGTTTCCGGTGATTCCTACAACATAAGTATTGTTGCCTTTCTGAGTCACCATCTGTTTCTCCTGAATCGGGCTTACACCATGTTTCGGATAGAATACAATAATCTTAGTTCCCGGAACATCAGCAAAACCTGCCATAGCCGCTTTACCTGTATCTCCTGAAGTAGCTGTAAGAATGACAATCTCGTTCTTTACCTGATTCTTCTTTGCAGCTGTAGTCATAAGATGCGGAAGAATCGATAACGCCATATCCTTAAATGCGATCGTTGCACCATGATACAGTTCAAGGAAATAAGCTCCGTCTGCTTCATGAAGAGGTGCAATCTCTTTTGTATCAAATTTGTCATCATAGGCATTGTTGATGCAGTTCTTTAATTCTTCTTCTGTAAAATCGGTGAGAAAACGTTTCATCACCTCATATGCTGTCTCCTGATAGCTCATCTTTGCCAGTTTATCCATCGGAACATCCAGCTTCGGAATCTCTGTTGGCACAAATAAGCCGCCATCCTCAGACAGCCCTTTTAAAATAGCCATAGAAGCTGTTACGGTTTCTTCTTTTCCTCTTGTGCTTTTGTATAATACCTGCATGATATTTCCTGCCTTTCCAAAGTATTCATTTTGCCAATTGAACACATTATAGCATATGCTTTAACAAAATACCATCCTAAATTATTTTTCTTTTGCTTCTTCTTTTTGTCATTGATTACCAGAGCATGGTTGAAAAAGAGGTACAGATTTTCCATAGTATGGTTATCTGCACCTCTTTTACTTACTACATACACTCATATCTCCAGAATACATCATCTA
Organism: Blautia sp. HCP3S3_B11; assembly: GCF_052064435.1. Taxonomy (NCBI): domain Bacteria; kingdom Bacillati; phylum Bacillota; class Clostridia; order Lachnospirales; family Lachnospiraceae; genus Blautia; species Blautia sp. HCP3S3_B11. The sequence goes on along the minus strand of NZ_JBQHVP010000013.1, from coordinate 101,426 downwards.
AGATTCCTTTGAATTCTCATCTGTGTCTGGATATGTATAGAATTCATGTACACCATATTTAAATAATCGTTTCAAATCTTTTTCAAACCATGAAACATTATGTTTCTCAGCCTCAGATTTCTGGATAAAAAACAGAGCTCCCTCTGAATAATCAACTCCCTCAAGAGCTTGTCTGACAGCCTCCTTTGTTTCATCGGTAACTGTCACTTCATATATACGACCGTCATACGTTGGTGAAAACTGTGGAACTCCATTGGTACACTGCCAGACCACTTCGGTAACTGTATCCGGAAATTCATCATTTTTTGTACGATTCATGATTACATTAGCCACCAGAACACGTCCCTTGATATCTTCTGTTCCAGCCTCTGCTTCTACAATATGCAGTAAAGTATCATAATCTTCATCAGACATCATTTGAGCTTTCTCAGAAAGTGCCATTGTCTTCGCATCAAGATCATTTATCTTATTTTCCATTGATGAACTGACATCAAATTCTGCAACATTATCTTCTATCACTTTGATTCTCTGACCAACCATGACCTGCTCACAGGAGGTTCCAATACGAGTTACTGATTTCTTATGAAAAGTTGTACCCTTCATTCCCGACACTACACCGGCAATCCCTGTAGGTACTATATCATTTCCAGCGGAATGTGAAGAAAAAGTTTCCTGTTCATTCTCCGAAGCAGCATATACTTTATTTTTCCCATTATAGTCTGCCACTCTGCCGCCTGCCGCAAATGCAACCGCCACACATGTACAAACTGCAACCAATGCCAGACTACGCACCGATTCACCTGATTGTTTCTTTTTTTCTTCTTTACCGGGGTGGCTTAAACTTTTTTGAACTTTCATACTTTTCATTCCTTGCGCTTTTTAATTATAAGTTTTATTTTTGTAACATTTCTGTAATTTATAAGAAAATTATATTTAATATAATTAATTTTGTCAAGCTTTTTTTACATTTTTGTAACATTTGTGCTGCGCATGGTTATTGTTCATTGGTAATATCCCGCGACGTGTTTTTTTGTGAGCGAAGGCCACAGAAAACCCGAGACATACCGCGCGAATTTATGCCTCAGGCATAAATTCTGTGCATCGCGTAGCGTGTTACTGGGCACGGAGTGAACAGTAACTGTGCATGTGTTACTGTTCATGTATCCTGACCTTATCAAAAGCTACAACCATAGTCAATCGGATATTCGCAATCCGCTCTCGCTACTTGCTCATAACCAAATAACTGCTTCGCAGTTTATCAGAAGGGGCTTGTACCCCTTCTGATACAAGCAAGTCCCCACTCACTGCTTATTGCTCTTTGCAATTGAAGCATGGGACTTACTTGATTTGGTTAAAATTTCCATATCTATTTTAAGTATAAAAGTCACTTTATTCCCCGTCAATAAAATCTATACGTAATAATTCGTTATTATTCACTCCGGTTACTGTTCACTCCGTTCTCAGTAATGCAACCAAAATTCATTTCAAATTGCCTACTTTTCCACGCAAAGCAAAAACATAGGTGTCGGGTTATAAAACTCATCTTTCTTCGTGTAAATTCTTTCACTGATACCTGTATCAATCGAAAATTTCTTTACCCCAAGTTTTCCTAATATTTCCACATCCCAGGCAGGTCGGATATAAGAACTAATTGGGAGCTGCCGTTTGATTTCCTCGCATTCATTCATCATTGCATCCCCAACTGTGAAATGCGCATGATTAGAAGGAAGATCCGTTGTATCAGTAAAGTTATCAGCTCCATAATTGGCATCCGCATTAATCAATACACCGCCTGTTTTCAGCACACGAATCCACTCTTTGTAAGCCCGTGCGGCATCTGGCAGCGTCCAGGTAAGATTTCTGGTTACGATCACATCAAAGCTTTCGTCTGTGAAATCTGGCTTTTCTGCATCCATCACCTTAAATGTACAGGAAGCGCCTTCCTCTTTGGCCAGTTCCCTGGAATGAGTGATCATGTCCGGAGTCAGATCAATTCCTGTAACTTCATGTCCAAGTTTCGATAAAAGAATACTAAAAAACCCTGCTCCACATCCCACATCAAGAATTTTCAACTTCCTTTTCGGAAGAAAAGTACAGATTTCTTTCATCCACTTATCCGCCATATCACTGTGAAGTTCGGCTCTCCTCTGTTCCATAAAGCTGTCACTTCTTTTCGTCCAGTAATTCGTAATCTTTTCTTTTCTCTCATCTTTCCTGGAACTGAATTTACCATAAGCGATCATCGGTCCGTCTTTTAATACCTGAAGACTGGCAACCTGATAAAGAATCACGCCATTTAAATCTGAATAACTTTTTTCCAGAACATTCCCTTCATAGTCACGTGTACATCCAAGAAATTCTCCTGCCTTAATAAGGTCTCCTGGTTTCTTTTCCGGATACCACAGACCAAACACGCTTGCAGACTGATAGCGCATCTCATCAATCTCCATCGGATAATACGTACTATAGCTTCTGAGTTCGTCATAAATTCCAAGACAGCAAAGAATATTATGAACATCCTTTCTTGTAGAATAAACCTCTTCCTGCGTCCATCCTCCCATCTGCCCTCTCTCAATCAGTACACTCGGAATTCCGCAGGACGCCGCATAATTATAAGAACCTCCCGAAGCTACATCAGATTTTACCATATACGGTACATCTGCCTGTTCAGCCATCTTCTTTGACATAGCAACAACATCCGCATCTCCCTTTCCGGCATAATAAATATACGGTGTCAGCTCTTCATAATCATCACCACTGTGAATATCTATATAAAAATCCGCTTCGCTCTGCAATGTCTGCACAACCGCATAAGCCAGACGTTCCATCCTGGTTCCATTCGGATTCCCCGGAAAAACACGATTCAGGTTCTTTTTATCTTCCTTGCAAATACTGCCGCCACGTTCTTCAAATTCTCTTCGACAGACAGTTTTTACAATAATCACGCTGCCATTGATTTTTTCAGGCTCCAGGCTCTCTGCAAGTTCTATAGCAGCCTGAATTCCCACATGCTCCCCTGCATGAACCGCTGCCGTAATCAAAACCGTTTTCCCCGGATTACTTCCACAGATCACAGTATAAGGAAGAGCAAACTCCCCTCCTCCAAGCTTCAGAAAACCATTTTTCTTAGTTCCTGGTGCAGTCATAAGAGAACTCTCCACATAATTCTGCGCATCATCCTCTCCCGGCTTCAACTCTTTACTATTCCAGTTATTTCCCGCTTCTTTTACAGCACTAACCATAAACATCGGCGTAGAATGATAATTCAGCTTCTCCTCCTGACTCCACACTCTGTCCCAGATTCCTGTATCAACTGCCACACTCGAAAACCCATTCTCCTTCAGAAACTTCCTGTCCCAGGATGGTCTGTTAATCGCAGAAAGCGGCATCTGTAATGCAATCTTCTCCATACGTTCAATATCCGTACAAAGATAATGATCATCCAGATTCTCACTCTCTACACTCCGCCTATCCTCCTCATAAGACTGACGCTTCTCATCATCATAAAGATAGCCATACCAGTTCGCATCAAAATTAATCAACTTTCCCCCCGGCTTCAGAACACGGCACCACTCCCTATAAGCCCTCTCTGGCTCCTTCAGATTCCAGGTCAGATTCCTGCTGATTACCACATCAAACACATCATCCTCAAACTCCAGATTCTGCGCATCCATCTTATAAAAAGTAATATTATCGCAAAGCTCCCTTGCATTCTTCTTCGCAGTATCCAGCATCTCCTGCGTATAATCCACCGCAGTAACCCTATACCCCGCTCCAGCCAGAATAACAGGAAAAAAACCCGGTCCGGTACCAATGTCCAGAATCTTCAGCTCCTCCTTCGCCTTCTTCGGAAACTGACTCTCAAGAACCTCAAGCCACGCCCCCTTTTGCATCCCATTCAATTCCTTATGATTCACCTCAGAATACCCCTCAGCGCGGGTAGTCCAATAACTCTCAATCTCCGACAATAAATCCTTCAATTATGCCTTCCTCCGCTTTCTATTACAACTTCAATTCTACACAATAATATTATCTTACAAATTACCAACAGCTTTCCCGCCTTCATCTGCACCATACAATACAATTATGAATTCATCATGACCTGAATTATAACAAACCCCACTTTCCACAGCAAGCCCATAGGGGGGATACAAATCTATTCAATTTTGCCAATCAACAGCTTGCCAGAAAAAAGCTGCTATACAGGCCTCTCACCCATATAACAGCTTATCATCTTTTTCAAGTTATTCGGTTAAATTGCCCCAAGAATCTCCCTGGCATTATCAACCCTCTCCTGCGTCGGCGGATTAACCCCCTCCAACGGATAAGGAATCCCAAGATTCTCCCATTTAAACTTCCCAAGTGTATGATACGGCAACACCTCCACACGCTCCACATTAGAAAGCGTATGAATAAAATCAGCCAGCCGATGAAGATATTCATCCCTGTCACTGCCGTCCGGCACAAGCACATGTCTGATCCAGACAGGCTTCTTCATATCTGAAAGCTCACGCGCCATCTCAAGAATATTCTTATTTGAATGCCCTGTAAGTTTAATATGCTCCGCCTCATCAATCTGCTTGATATCCAGAAGCACAAGATCTGTATATTTCATAAGCTCAAGCCACTTGGAATGCCACGGTTCTTTATCTGTAAAAGGATTCGCACTGGTATCAAGAGTTGTATTTATCCCCATCGCCTTCGCCTTTTTAAACAATTCTGTCAAAAAATCAATCTGCAGCAATGGTTCTCCACCACTTACAGTGATACCACCCTTATTTCCCCAGTAACCCTTATATCTCAATGCCTTGTTTAGAAGTTCATCTGCCGTATACTCCTGTCCCTGATTCAGCTTCCAGGTATCCGGATTATGACAGAACTGGCATCTCATAGCACAGCCACTTAAGAAAATCACATATCTTACTCCGGGTCCATCTACGGACCCGAAGCTTTCCAGGGAATGAACATAACCTTTCATCTGCTTATTATCCATTCTGATTACATTCTGTCGTGGCAAGTTCTTGCGATAACATCCAGCTGCTGTTCTCTTGTAAGGTCAATGAACTTAACAGCATATCCGGATACACGGATTGTAAAGTTTGCATATTCTTCTTTTTCCGGATGTTCCATAGCATCGATCAGTTTCTCTTTGCCAAATACGTTTACATTGAGGTGATGAGCACCCTGATCAAAGTATCCGTCCAGTACATGAACAAGGTTCTCTGTACGTTCTTCATTACTATGTCCCAGTGCATCCGGATTGATTGTCTGTGTATTGGAGATTCCGTCAAGCGCATCCTCATAGTCAAGTTTTGCAACAGAGTTTAAGGAAGCAAGAAGTCCGTTCTGCTCTGCACCGTAAGATGGGTTTGCACCAGGTGCAAGAGGTTCTCCCATCTTTCTTCCATCCGGAAGAGAACCTGTAGCTTTACCATATACTACGTTAGAAGTAATAGTAAGGATAGATGTGGTTGGTTTGGAATCACGATAAGTATGAATATGTTTCAGTTTTTCAAGGAATGTGGAAAGCAGTGTTGTTGCGATCTCATCTGCTCTGTCATCATCGTTACCATAACGTGGGAAATCGCCTTCAACTTCAAAGTCTGTAGTAATTCCATCCTCATCACGGATAGCTTTTACTTTCGCATATTTGATAGCAGAAAGAGAGTCAACTACATGAGAGAAACCTGCGATACCAGTTGCAAAAGAACGATCAACTTTTGTATCGATCAGAGCCATCTCTGCTGCTTCATAGTAATATTTGTCGTGCATATAATGGATCATGTTCAGAGTACCTACATAGAGGTGAGCCAGCCAGTCCATCATCTTGTCATATTTTGCAACTACTTCGTCATAGTCAAGATATTCAGAAGTGATTGGTGTGTATTCCGGTCCTACCTGCTGTTTTGTTTTCTCATCAACACCACCGTTGATAGCGTAAAGAAGGCATTTTGCAAGGTTTGCACGAGCACCAAAGAACTGAATCTCTTTACCTGTCTCTGTAGCAGATACACAGCAACAGATGCTGTAGTCATCGCCCCATACCGGACGCATAACATCATCGTTTTCATACTGGATAGAACTTGTTGTAACAGAAATATTTGCAGCATATTTCTTAAAGTTCTCAGGCAGTCTTGAAGAATAAAGTACTGTAAGGTTTGGTTCCGGAGCCGGTCCCATATCTTCCAGTGTATGAAGGAAACGGTAGTCACTCTTCGTTACCATATGACGTCCGTCAATTCCCATACCTGCTACTTCCAAAGTTGCCCATACCGGATCACCGGAGAATAACTGGTTATATGAAGGAATACGTGCAAATTTTACCATACGGAATTTCATTACCATGTGGTCAACGAGCTCCTGAGCTTCAGACTCTGTAAGAATACCATTTTGAAGATCTCTTTCAATATAGATATCAAGGAATGTGGAAATACGTCCAACACTCATTGCAGCACCGTTCTGTGTCTTGATAGCGGCCAGATATCCAAAATACAACCACTGGAATGCTTCTCTTGCATCTTTAGCCGGCTGGGAAATATCATAACCGTATGCCTGAGCCATTGCTTTCATGCCTTTCAGTGCACGGATCTGATCTGCGATTTCCTCACGAAGCTGGAAGTCGTAACGTCTCATACCCTGGCGGTCACTTGCTGCGAAGTCTTTCTGTTTTCCATCGATCAGAGCATCGATACCATACAGAGCTACACGTCTGTAGTCACCTACAATACGTCCACGGCCATATGTGTCCGGAAGACCTGTAAGGATCTTGTTATGACGGGCCATTTTCATTTCTGGTGTGTAGATATCAAATACACCCTGGTTATGAGTCTTAAATTCATAGTTGTTGAAAATATTTTTAATTTTATCACTTACTTCGTATCCATAGGTTTCACATGCCTGCTCTGCCATTTTGATACCACCGTATGGCATAAATGCACGTTTGAGAGGTTTGTCGGTCTGAAGTCCTACAACCTTTTCCAGATTCTTGAGGTCTTCATCAATATATCCAGGGCCATAAGCAGTCAGAGAGGTTACAACTTCTGTCTCCATGTCCAGAACTCCGCCGTTTGCACGCTCTGCTTTCTGCAGTTCCTGAAGTTTACCCCAAAGTTTGTTTGTTGCCTCAGTAGGTCCTTCCAGGAAGGAATCGTCCCCATCATATGGTGTGTAGTTCAGCTTAATAAAGTTACGAACGTCGATTTTCTCTTTCCAACGGTTCCCTTTAAAGCCATTCCACTGTTCAAAATCTTTCATTCTTTTACCTCTTTCTCTAAAATATTTCCGCGCATTTCTCACTAGCCTGATGCGAGATAATAAAATGTAATTTATACTTTTTTAGGACACTTTTCTGTCCACGGTGTTAGTATACGTAAACACAGGCATTATGTCAATTGGTTTTGCTTATGATTTTAATTAAATACAATCTTTCTCATTTTTATTCAGGATTTCCCATTTGAATGTACTTTATCCTGTACTTAAAGGATTTTTGGTTACTGTTCAGACACCACTATCCCGCGAGGTGTTTTGGCATGAATATGCCAAAATCCCGAGACATACAAGACAAAATTCCATTGCCGCAGGCAATCTGGAATGAATTTTGGCTACGTTACTGAGAACGGAGTGAACAGTAACGATTTTTGTACATATAAAAATACAAAAAGATACTTGGCAGGATATCCATCACACATCCTGCCAAGTATCTGATAATTTTTATCTTATGTCAATCTGGATTTTGAATTTCTTTCTAAAATAAGAATACAAAATTATTACTCACTTCACATTCAATGAGCTACTAATATAATCAATTTCGTTTACTTCTTTCATTTTAAAGTAACGATTATCGATTATTTATTGCTGTTACAAGAGCATCGATAGAGGCTCTGATGATATCCGGATCTACTCCTGCTCCCCACGCAAGAGTTCCGTCTGGTTTTTTAATACCTACATAAGCGATAGCTTTGGAACTTGAGCTGCGTTCCAGAGCATGCTCCTGATAAGTCTCCAGTGTATATTTCAGCTCATATGCTTTCTTTAATGCGTTGCTGACTGCATCAAGACGTCCGTTACCTGTAGCCTCTGTTGTAATCGTCTTTCCCTGGAAACTGGAAGTAACCTGTGTCACAATACCGCCGTCTTTCTGCTGGAAATGGACTTCATTGATACTGTATGGTTCCACAATATTTTCAAATGTCTGTTTAAACAGGCTGAAGATCTCATCCGGATGAAGTTCTTTATGTTTATGATCAGATACTGCTTTTGTTGCATATCCCATTGCTTCGCGCATTTTCGGCGGAAGATTCAGGCCGAATTTTGTCTCAAGGATATATCCGACACCGCCCTTACCGGATTGACTGTTAATACGGATTACATCCGCGTCATAGTTTCTGCCAACATCTTTCGGATCAATTGGAAGATACGGTACATTCCAGTGATCCGGATCTTTGGCATCTCTCCAGTGCATACCTTTGGCAATCGCATCCTGATGTGAACCGGAGAATGCAGCAAATACAAGGGCACCACTGTATGGACTTCTTTCACTGACTTTCATTCCTGTGCATTCTTCGTATACCTCACAGATATGTGGCATATCGGAGAAGTCAAGTTTCGGATCTACTCCCTGGGAATACATATTCATGCCAAGTGTGACGATATCCACATTACCGGTACGTTCACCATTTCCGAATAAAGTACCCTCTATTCTGTCCGCACCTGCAAGTAAGCCCATCTCAGAATCTGCAACACCACAGCCTCTGTCGTTATGCGGATGAAGAGATACGATTACATTTTCACGGTATTTCAGGTTCTCACACATATACTCTACCTGACTTGCGTATACATGTGGCATGGAATGCTGTACAGTTACAGGCAGGTTGATGATACATTTGTTGTCAGCTGTCGGCTGCCATACATCAAGAACTGCATTACAAACTTCCAGTGCATATTCCGGCTCTGTACCTGTAAAACTCTCAGGGCTGTATTCAAACTGGAAATTTCCTTCTGTTTCATCAGCAAGCTTCTTTAATAATGCAGCTCCATCTACTGCAATCTTTAAGATTTCTTCTTTGGATTTCTTAAATACCTGCTCTCTCTGTGCAACAGATGTGGAATTATATACATGTACGATTGCTTTCGGAGCGCCCTTAACAGCTTCAAAAGTCTTACGGATAATATGCTCTCTTGCCTGAGTAAGAACCTGGATAGTTACATCCTGCGGAATCAGATTCTGTTCAATTAAAGTACGCAGAAATTCATATTCTGTCTCAGAAGCAGCAGGGAAACCTACTTCGATTTCTTTGAAACCAATTTTAACAAGAAGTTTGAAAAATTCAATTTTCTGCTCCAGGCTCATCGGGATTACAAGTGCCTGGTTTCCATCACGAAGGTCTACAGAACACCAGATTGGTGCTTTGTCTACATATTCTTTTTCTGCCCATTTCATGCATTTAACAGGCGGCATAAAATACTGTCTCTGATACTTGCTTGGATTCATCATTTTTCTCTTCCTCCATTATGTAAATATTATGTTTTTCCTGTGGGCTGAAATCTTACCGTTTTGATCATTGAATATAAATCCTCTGCCTGTTTTTATTGAAGCGGACTGAAACGGACGATTTATCTGATCCGGCTAAAATTGACATAAAAAAAATCTCTCATCCCCACAGACTTATCTGCAAGAGACGAAAGATACTATTATCTTACGCGGTACCACTCTTATTTTATGAACTACGTCATACACTCATGGGATACGGAACGAGTCATCGTCCTTATATCCTCTCCATATAACGGTGGACACCGTCTGCACCTACTCTCAGAAGGTTTCAGGCAGCTGCTCAAAGGCGAGTTCCACAATTTCCTTCCACTGCTTCTCAGCTCCCAGCAGTTCTCTGTGCTCTGGTCCATGTGTACTATTCCTCATCCGTGCATTTCTCTTATATTTTTAATAAAACCTCTGAAGATGATATTAACATAAAGCCGAAGCACTCGTCAAGAAAAACTTCTGCATTACTTTATATTATTATCATCAGTCGGGGCAACAGGATTTGAACCTGCGACCTCACGGCCCCCAGCCGTGCGCGCTACCAAGCTACGCCATACCCCGCAACGGATATAAGTATAACAAATCCATCCTCTGATTTCAACTATTTTCTGTAAAATTACTTAAAATTAACCAGAAAGAAATCTTATATATGTTCTCTGTAACATAAGGCTTCTTCCTGGTTTATCATATGTATTCTAAGTTCCTCTACGCTGTCATAACCACTTTTTAAAGATTATCTACGCGCATTTCCAAACTGGCAACTTTCTCACTGGTTTCTTTATTTTCTTTCCTATAGCGAAGTTCATCAATATGTGCATCAAAGAGGGCAGATATCTTTCTGTCAATTTCATTTTCCAGTTTAAGTTCGATCTTTTTCACACTTCCCTGCAATTCTTTAATATCTGACTTCATATTTATGATATCAGCTTTCATATTCGCAATATCAGTTTTCATATTCGCGATATCGGTTTTCATATTCGCGATATCGGTTTTCATATTCGCGATATCGGTTTTCATACCTGCCATATCATTCTTCATATCAGACATATCACTTTGCAAACCAATAATGCTTCCCTGAATAGAAAAAAGAATACTTCTCAATTCTGTATCTTCCATTTACTCTCCCTCCTTTCATGTTTTAGTACATTTCGTTCTCTTTTATATGAATTCATTGTACCATCGAAAGGAATAAAAGTCCATGTCGAAATTATAAGATTTTTATAAAATATATTTCTACAGTTTATGTATAAACAATCCACTCCGGAGCTTCGGTTCGAACCATGTGGATTTTGGCGGCATTAATTTGCTCTCATCAGCAATCTTCATCAGATCTTCCATGGAAGTCGGATACATAACAAAGGCCACGCCACCGGTTTTGTCTGCCATCCGGGCAAGTTCTGCTGCCTTATGATTTCCCCCTACAAAAGAAATCCTCTGGTCTGTACGTGGGTCTTCGATTCCGAGAATCGGACTGAGAACTTTTTCCTGAAGGATAGATACATCAAGCTGTCCTGCCACATCTTTTTTCTCATAAACATCCGGCCATGCTTTCAGATGATACCACTGTCCATCTACATACATTCCCATACAATGCTTTTCTACAGGTTTACATGGAAATCCAGGCATCAGCATCAGTTCAAAATTAAATTTCAGCGCCCCCAGAAACGCTTTTACAGTCAGACCATTCAAGTCTCTGACAACCCTGTTATATGGAAGAATACAAAGCTGATCATACGGAAATACAACGGATAAGAAATAATTGAATTCTTCTTCACCTGTGTAATCTGGATTCTGTTCTCTTCTCTTTAAACCTACTTTTACCGCAGAAGCCGCACGATGATGTCCATCAGCAATATAAAGAGAATCAATTCCTTCAAATTCTTCACGTATTTCACCAATAATCTCTTGATTATCAATCACCCACACTCTATGCGTGATCTGATCATCCTCCGTAAAATCATATGCTGCTTCATGATTTTCTTTCCAGTCATTCATCAGCTTAAGAAGCGATTCCGGGTATCTGCATGCAAGAAAAATAGGGCCTGTGTTAGCATTGCAGGAATCCACGTGGTGAATTCTGTCCTGTTCCTTATCTTCCTTAGTCAGCTCATGTTTCTTGACTGCACCATTCATATAATCATCAATAGAGCTGCATCCTACAATGCCTGTCTGCGTCCTGCCCTTTCTTACAAGTTCATATATGTAGTAGCAAGGCTTTTCATCCTGGAGAAAAATTCCTGCTTTTTCCATGTCAATGAGATTTTCTCTTGCTTTCTCATAAACCCGTTCATCATATAGGTCAATCTCCGGTTCCAGATCCATTTCCGGTCTGTCTACATGAAGAAAAGATAATGGGTTCTTATCTCCGATTGCCTTTGCTTCTTCTCTGTTTACTACATCATATGGAAGTGCAGCTACATCTGCTGCCTTTTCCTGCACAGGGCGTAATGCCCTGAATGACTGAAGTACTGCCATGATATTCACTCCTCTCTTGTATCCTTGCCTCATTTCTGCTATTTTATTATTTTCTTTTTCTGCTAAAAAAGAAAATAATAAAACTTATTCCGTCTTAAAATCAAACAAATTCTCACAATTGAAACAAGGGACTTATTTGATTTGATTACCATTAAATGAGACACAAACTATTTATAATTTTATCATATTTTTCAATTTATATCAATGCGTATATTAAAGTACCTAACTTTTTTTTGAAAAACCTAAAAATTTTTGTATTTTCTATTGCAAAAATTTTTTTATATGGTATGATAGAGTCAGAAATTAAGGAAACCAATTGATAATTTTAAGGGAGGTCATTTTATGACAGAAGGATTAAAATGGACTGTAAATGAGGTTCCGAAATCAGATGATAAACATCTGGAACTGATGTCCGAAGAAAACGTAAAGAAAGCAAATGAGTTTCACAAGAGTTTCCCACAGTATAGTGTGACACCTCTTCAGAACCTTTCATCCCTTGCTAAATATTTAGGAGTAAAGAATATTTTCTGTAAGGATGAATCCTACCGCTTTGGCTTAAACGCTTTCAAAGTACTGGGAGGTTCCTATGCAATGGGACGTTATATCGCAAAAGAAGTTGGCCGCGATATCAGCGAACTGCCATACAATGTTCTCTCTTCTGATAAATTAAGAGAAGAATTTGGACAGGCAACTTTCTTTACCGCCACAGACGGTAACCATGGACGTGGAGTTGCATGGGCTGCGAAACGTCTCGGCCAGAAAGCAGTTATAAGAATGCCAAAAGGCACAACAAAAACACGTTTCGATAATATTGCCAAAGAAGGTGCCACTGTTACAATTGAAAAAGTAAACTATGATGACTGTGTAAGAATGGCTGCAGCAGAAGCTGCCAAGACAGAACATGGTATCATCGTTCAGGATACTGCCTGGGACGGATACGAAGAAATTCCTTCATGGATCATGCAGGGCTATGGCACATTGGTTCTTGAAGCAGACCAGCAGTTAAAAGAAATGGGAATTGACCGTCCGACTCACGTATTTGTTCAGGCCGGTGTTGGTTCTCTGGCAGGTGCTGTAGTTGGTTATTTCGCCCATAAATACAAAGATAACCCGCCGATCATGACTGTCTGTGAGGCAAGTGCCGCTGACTGTCTGTATCGTTCTGCGGTTGCCAAAACAGGTAATCTGGTAAATGTTACCGGAGATCTTCAGACTATCATGGCCGGACTTGCATGCGGTGAGGGAAACACTATTGGATGGGATATTCTTAAGAATCATGTAGATGTATTTGCTTCCTGTCCTGACTGGATGAGCGCAAAAGCAACACGTATCTATGCTAATCCACTTGGAGATGACCCACACGTTGTTTCCGGCGAATCCGGTTCTGTTCCACTTGGTCTTTGCTATACTGCTCTTCATGACGAAGACGCAAAGGATTTAAAGGAAGCTCTGAAGCTGGATGAAAACTCCGTAATACTGGTTCTTTCCACAGAGGGTGATACTGACCCTGTTCGTTACCGCGAGATCGTATGGGATGGATTATACGGAACAAATGAATCATTAAGTGAATAATCACAGCGATTTCTGGTTTTATAAAAAGTATCGCACAAGAGCATTACATACTTTGCAACCAAATAACTTGATCATATAAATATTGGGAGGACACAAAAATGGATTACACAAAAATCAACGAAGCTGCAATGGGTTATAAAGATGATATGACCCGATTCCTTCGCGACCTGGTTCGCATTCCTGGTGAAAGCTGTGGAGAAAAAGGACACATCATGAGAATCAAAGAAGAAATGGAGAAAGTCGGATTTGATAAAGTTCAGATCGACCCTATGGGAAATATCCTCGGATATATGGGAACAGGTAAAACTCTGATCGGCTTTGATGCTCATATTGATACTGTAGGCATCGGTAACATCAAGAACTGGGAATTTGATCCATATGAAGGTTTCGAAACCGATGAGGAGATCGGAGGACGTGGAACATCTGACCAGATGGGCGGTATCGTTTCTGCAGTATATGGCGCAAAAATCATGAAAGACCTTGGTCTTTTAAATGATAAATATCAGGTACTGGTAACAGGTACTGTACAGGAAGAAGACTGTGATGGACTTTGCTGGCAGTATATCATTCATGAAGATGGTGTTCGTCCTGAATTCGTTGTTTCCACAGAGCCGACAGATGGCGGTATCTACAGAGGACAGCGTGGACGTATGGAAATCCGCGTAGATGTAAAGGGCGTTTCCTGTCATGGTTCTGCTCCTGAGCGTGGTGACAATGCTATTTACAAAATGGCTGACATTCTCCAGGATATTCGTGCATTAAATGAAAATGATGCAGCTGATACTACCGAAATCAAAGGTCTTGTTAAAATGCTTGATGAGAAATACAACCCTGAATGGGAAGAAGCTCGTTTCCTTGGACGTGGTACCGTTACAACTTCCGAAATCTTCTTCACATCCCCAAGCCGTTGCGCAGTAGCAGACTCCTGCTCTGTATCTCTTGACCGTCGTATGACAGCCGGAGAAACATGGGAAAGCTGTCTGGATGAGATTCGTGCTCTTCCATCTGTAAAGAAATACGGTGATGACGTAACTGTATCCATGTATGAGTACAATCGTCCATCCTATACAGAACTTGTATACCCGATTGAATGCTACTTCCCGACATGGGTAATTCCGAAAGATCACAAAGTAACACAGGCTCTGGAAGAAGCTTATAATGGACTGTACGGCGAAGAACGTCTTGGCAATGCAGAAACTGAGGGTATGAGAAAAGCTCGTCCACTCACAGACAAATGGACATTCTCTACTAACGGTGTAACAATTATGGGACGTAACAACATTCCTTGTATTGGATTTGGACCTGGTGCAGAGGCACAGGCACATGCTCCAAATGAAAAAACATGGAAGATCGACCTTGTAAGATGTGCTGCTGTATATGCTGCTCTTCCAACTGCATATTGCAAATAATCATTCCTATCTCAAAGTTTAGACAACGGATTCCTATAATCCCAGAGGCCCGATTTGTGTTCAGACAAATTCCCTGCTTTAACAGCTAGGGAGAGTCAATCGGCTATTCGCAATCCGCTTTCGCTACTTGCTCATAGCCGAATAACTGCTCCGCAGTTTATCGGAGGGGTACAACCCCCTCCTGATACAAGCAAGTCCCTACTCACTGCTTATTGCTCTCCGCAATTGAAGCAGGGGGCTTACTTGATGTGGTTAAATAAAAACAATACATAAAATGTTTTGTTACAATTTCATTTTACAATTCATATTCAGAAAGGATAAGCTATCAAAAGCATAGCAGGTACTAATTTTATGAAAACATTACAGGATTACATTGACAAATTAAACAGCTTAAACTTCAAAGAAATGTACAACAACGATTTCTTCTGGACATGGGATAAAACAGATGATGAACTGGAAGCTGTATTCACAGTTGCTGATGCTCTTCGTTTCATGAGAGAAAATAATATTTCCACAAAAGTATTCGAAAGCGGTCTTGGAATCTCTATCTTCCGTGATAACTCCACACGTACACGTTTCTCTTTTGCATCCGCATGTAACCTTCTTGGTCTGGAAGTGCAGGATCTGGATGAAAAGAAATCTCAGATTGCTCATGGCGAAACAGTTCGTGAAACAGCAAATATGGTTTCTTTCATGGCTGATGTAATCGGTATTCGTGATGATATGTATATCGGTAAAGGACATGCATATCAGAAAGAATTCATGGATGCTGTAACAGAAGGAAATAAAGATGGTATCCTTGAGCAGAGACCTACTCTTGTAAACCTTCAGTGTGATGTTGACCATCCAACACAGTGTATGGCAGATATGCTTCACATCATCCATGAATTTGGTGGTGTTGAAAATCTGAAAGGCAAAAAAATTGCTATGTCCTGGGCTTATTCTCCATCCTATGGCAAACCGCTCTCCGTTCCACAGGGTGTGATTGGTCTGATGACACGTTTCGGTATGGATGTTGTACTTGCTCATCCGGAAGGATATGATGTAATGCCGGAAGTAGAAGAAATTGCTAAGAAAAACGCTGAAGCTACAGGCGGTTCCTTCACAAAAACAAACAATATGGCTGAAGCTTTCAAAGATGCTGATATTGTTTATCCTAAGAGCTGGGCTCCATTTGCAGCTATGGAAAAACGTACAAACCTTTATGCAGAAGGTGATTTTGACGGAATTGACAAATTAGAGAAAGAACTTCTTGCTCAGAATGCACAGCACAAAGACTGGGCTTGCACTGAGGAACTCATGAAAACAACGAAAGATGGAAAAGCCCTCTATCTGCACTGCCTGCCAGCTGATATCACAGGCGTAAGCTGTGAAACAGGTGAAGTTGATGCTTCTGTATTCGACCGTTACAGAATCCCGTTATACAAAGAAGCAAGCTTCAAACCATACATCATCGCTGCTATGATCATGCTTTCCAAATTTGAAAATCCACAGGATATCCTCAAAAAACTTGAAGTTAAGGCAGCTCCGAGAATTCTGAAATAAACTGTCTTTCAGAATATTAATCTCGAAATCTTAATTATACACAAACAGAATTTATTGTTCATACAGACAGTAATCAGGCAGTCAGCGTGATTACTCAAACGCATTCATTACTATATTGTATAGCAGGCAGGGCTGTCGCAGAAAGCAGACAATGTTTATTGCGGCGGCCCTCTTTGCCCTTAATCAGGAGGTTTTTACAAATGTTTACACGAAAAAGAATTGTTATCGCTCTTGGCGGAAACGCTCTGGGAAATACTCTCCCGGAACAGATGGTAGCTGTAAAAACTACTGCAAAAGCATTATGTGATCTGATTGAAGAAGGTCATCAGGTTGTTGTTGTCCATGGAAACGGACCTCAGGTTGGTATGATTAACAATGCAATGTCGGCTCTTTCCAGAGAAGACGAAAATCAGCCAAATACTCCTCTCTCCGTCTGTGTTGCCATGAGCCAGGCTTATATCGGCTATGATTTACAGAATGCATTAAGAGAGGAGCTTCGTATCCGCGGCTTTGTTCGCACACCTGTTGTAACAGTTGTCACTCAGGTTCGCGTTGATCCGAATGATCCTGCATTCGAAAATCCGTCCAAGCCGATCGGCAAATTCCTTACTAAAGAAGAAGCTGAGTATCAGACTAAAGCTTATGGGCATATCATGAAAGAAGATGCCGGACGTGGTTACCGTCGTGTTGTTGCCTCTCCGAAGCCTGTTGAAATTGTTGAACAGGATGCAATCAATAGTCTTGTCGACGCAAATAAAATCGTTATCTGCTGCGGAGGCGGCGGAATTCCTGTTGTTCTTAACGGACATCATCTCAAAGGTGCATCTGCTGTTATTGATAAGGATTTTGCAAGCTGTCTTCTGGCTAAAGAACTGGATGCAGATATGCTTATCATTCTTACAGCAGTAGAAAAAGTTGCTGTAAACTTTGGCAAAGAAAACGAAAAATGGCTAGATGATCTGACGGTAGAAGATGCTAAGAAATACATTAGCGAAGGTCAGTTTGCCCCAGGTTCCATGCTTCCTAAAGTTCAGGCTGCTGTTGATTTTGCAAGTTCCAAGGATGGAAGAACTGCCATGATTACCTTACTGGAAAAAGCAAAAGACGGCATTCAGGGAAAGACCGGAACCAAAATCCATCTTTAATTCATTTTACAGATACTACGGCATCTGTTATACAAGTGAATACTCTCACAAAAAAAGTTCTGACGCTCAAAAGCACCAGAACTTTTTTATTACATTAGTCAATCGGATATTCGCAATCCGCTTTCGCTACACGGCTCTACACCAAATAACTGCTCCACAGTTTGGTTCGGTTAAAATAAAGAATGAAATGTAATCTTTATTTTATTTTCGGTGTTATATCACGATAGTCTATATCTTCTAACTCTCTGACATCTTCTACTTCACAAATCTGCGTATCTTCGAGATGTTTCATGATTATTTTCTTCCCACCCTTATCCCCCTCCAGCGCAAGTAATTCATTAAAGTATTTTTTTCTGAAAATGCATGGATTCCCTAACTTCCCCTGACAGGAAACGGAGGCAATTCCTCTCTTACTGTTCAAAAATACTTCTATCAATCTACGGATTGTCTCTTTACTAAGCCATGGCTGGTCAGAGACTGTAAATAGTACTGCATCTGCATCCAGATTGGCATTCAGTCCAATTTGAATAGTTGAAGAAATTCCCTTCTCCGGATGATGGTTATAGAGAACCTGAATTTGATTTTCTATGGCTATCTCTGCGATCGTTTCATATTGTGTGACTACAGTAATACTACACGTAATATTTTTTGAGCACTCTCTATTTAGCTCAATGTCAGCTTCATCCTCAACAGGATTTCCTTCTTTATTTTGTTTCAAAATGTTTTTCATTTCATTTTCCACTTCCATAAGCAAATCCAGAATATGCCTGTACATAGGCATTCCGTCTACTTCATACAGAAGCTTATTTCCACCAAAACGGCGGCTGTTTCCAGCCGCCAGCATAATCATTGCAATTTTCAAAGTAATTTTATTCCTCCCATAGGCTTCCATATGCTGCTATGGTATGTTTTTTTCCCAGTTCCTTTACGATATGCTCCGCAGATGTTTTCTCTGTAAGAACATCTGATTTATTCAGATAAACTCTGTAAATCCGCTCTTCCACGTCTTTAAACAATCCACAGATAGAAGTTGCTATCTTTACAAGATCATTCTCTGTGATCGGAGCTTCCAGACCTTTTTTGAGAAATTCTGATGTTCGTTCCATTCGATATGCGCTCTGACTGATGGACTGTCCCAAACAATCCAGTCCGATCACACTGATCACAATATCCGCGCAGGCAGGTATTACAGGCTCCCATGTCTCAGGAACCTTTACCGGATGATGTTTCGCACCATCAGCTTCCACAAGCATCACATCACATAAATCTTTCAGTTCCTCCAGCTTTTTCTCTGAAAGCGCTGCATATTTACCTGTTTCTTCCTCATATTCAGCTGCAATAACATATCCTTCTCTATCCAACATTTCTTTTACTCTGGTAGCATCTCCTCCCCTCACAAAGGGAAGTTCTGATTCCCCTGCCATATGTGTGGTTGTCGTAATGATTACTCGTTTGTCTCTGTCAAGCAATTCATCAGTAAGGCGATAGATCAGGCTCGTCTTGCCTCCACCGCCTACGACAGCAATTACAGGGTATCTCTCATAATCAATCTGCAGTAATTCCAGAAAATCGACCTGGTGCTTCATATGGCATCACTCCTTCTGAAAGCAGAATTTCCAGCACGCTGCCTGCAATACAGCGAGCCTTGTCGGAAATCGTAAAACAATTTTTCTTTTGCTCCTTACGCGGATCAATATCTGCAATCTTCATTCCTTTCGGCACTGTAAATCCATCACGTATAATACCACGCAACACACCTGTAAGAGAAGCTCTGACAGGCACGTCCCCGATCCACGCAAGTATCTGGTCTTTTTCTACGATATCTGCAATTTTTGAGATACAGTGAATCTCACCAGCTGCCGGTGCATGAATCACTCGCTCTTTGCCAAAGCCAGCGATCACACCCGGGACTCCTGTGTTCGGGAGTGCTGCTCCCCTGGAAATAACTCTGGCAAGATTATGTCCACGCATAGTCTCAATCACGTAGTCTACATCTTCTCCCGCCATAAATCCCGGTCCAAGAGCAATCGTCAGATCTGCCATATTTTTGGTTGTTCCAAGATTTCTTTTGGCAAGAATCGCATCTACTAATGCAGCCGGTCTGTATTTCTGAAAAATTTCTCCCTCTGTATCAACCATAAGAGGTATCTCTCCCGCATTCCAGACAGCATCACATTCCTGAATACTGTTTATCTTCCTGCAAAGAACCCCTTCCACTGAAAACTGTCCATCATAAACTGCCTCACAAAACGAAACCATTCGTCTGATTGCGGTCGGTTTCTCGCATTCCAGCACGAGCAGACGGTATCCGCTACGATACAATCTGTGAATTGTACCACTGGCAAGATCGCCTCCTCCTCTTATGATTACAACATTTTCCAATCCATCTCCGGCATTTCTGGCATTAGTATTTATCATCTTACTGTCTTTCCTCTTCTTGTCTCATTTTCATCCATTACTTTTTCTACTGCATTTACTATATTTTCATATCCTGTACAACGGCACAGATTTCCCGCCATATGCTTTCTTATCGCTTCTCTCGACAATTTCTCGCCACGTTCCAGCAAAACAGTCGCAGACATAATAAATCCCGGTGTGCAGAATCCACATTGTACTGCACCCTCTTCGATAAAGGCTTCCTGAATTCTGGTAAGTTCTCCATTCTTCTCCAGACCTTCCAGTGTACGAATGTTTTTGCCCTCTGCCCATACTGCCAGATAAATACAGGAATCTATGGTTTCTCCATCTATGATTACTGTACAGGCTCCGCATTCTCCTACCTCACAACCTTTTTTCACAGAGGTAAGTCCAAGACGGTTGCGGAGCATATCAAGTAACGACTCCCTTACATCGACATATTCTTCTACTTCTCTTCCGTTTACTATACACCGTACAAGCTGCATCTGCTTTTTCATACGCTGTCACCTCCTGCAAGTTCAATAGTACGTCTCAATGCCCGCGCTGCGATTTCTCCTCCAATCTGCAGGCGGAATGCCTTAGATGCTCTCCAGGAATCTCGTGGATTGATTTCTTCCCGAACCAGCTCAGCTGTTTTCTCATACAGATCTTCTGCGATCTTCATTCCCTTTAATGCTTCTTCTGCCCTTACACAGCGGTATGGAACCGGAGCTGCAACTCCAAAAGTAATACGCACATCTTCAATCACACCACCTGACAGATTCACTTTGCTGACTACACTACAGCTGATAGTTGCGATATCCATGGCATTTCTCATAGAATACTTGATATAGTGCCCACGATAACCCTGATATTCTTTTGCAGGAATGATCACATAAGTCAATACTTCTCCCTGTCTCAGATCTACTTTACCAGGTCCCAGATAAAAGTCTTTCACCGGAACAAGACGGCCTCCTTTGCCATCTTCAAGACGCAACAGAGCATTCAGGGAAAATACCGTTGGTGCACTGTCAGCACTTACTGCACCATTACAGATATTTCCACCGATCGTGCCAATATTTCTCACCTGTGGTCCGCCAACCTGATCCACAGCTTCCCCAAGTACCGGAATATATTTCTTTATGATCTCATCGTTCGTAATATGTGAAAACACAGTTCCTGCTCCAATATAAATATCGCCATTATCTGCCATTTTCACGCCCTTTATCTCTTCAATTCCATGAATACTCACCAGAGAAGTTCCCGCAAATTTTCCTTCTCTGATTTTAATGAGAACATCACTTCCTCCGGATATCACTTTTGTCTCCGGATGCTCATTCAACAGTCTGACCGCCTCTTCTACGCTTTCAGCCTGATAATACTTCTCAATATCGTACATAAAATCCCCTCCCCTCTAAATAAGTCCGGCTTTCTTAAAGCCATCGATCAATCTCTGTGGTGTCAGAGGATTTTCGTTAAAGGCAACACCCGTCGCATGAAGAACCGCATTGCGGATTGCAGGTGCCCCCGGGATTGCCGGCGGTTCACCCAGTGCTTTATTTCCAAATGGTCCGATCGGATCATCCAGCTCCACAAAATCGGCTTTGATATCAGGTGTATCCATCATTGTCATCAGCTTATAGTCTAATAATGTTCCATTCAAAGGTCTGCCTGTCTTCTCATCCAGGATCAGCTGTTCAGAAAGACCATATCCCATTCCCATAGACATACCGCCATGAACCTGCATCTCGGCAAGCTTTGGATTAAGCAGCTTCCCACTGTCATGAACATTAATAATATGGAGAATCTTAATTTTGCCAAGTTCAATATCTACTTCCACTTCTGCAAAACAGCAGCCTGTAGCAATCGTATTCTTCTTTACCTGTTCAGATACCTCTGCTGTAAGTACAGATGAATTACTCAGACTATAATAACTCTCAAGTGCAAGATTAGCAAGAGACATTGCATAATCTTCACCAGCCATGATCCAACCATGGTCCAGACTTAATTCTCTTGTCTCTTCCGGCATCAGTTTCTTCGCATAATCAAGAATTTTCTTCTTCATAAGATTTGCACAATCCTTCACCACCGTTCCTGTAACAAACGACTGGCGTGATGCATAAGCACCTGTATCAAATGGTGTCACATCTGTATCCTGTACACTCTGGATATGAATATCACTGATATCCATATTTAAAACTTCCGCTGTCATCTGAGAAAATACAGTGTCTGCACCTTGCCCGATTTCTGTTGCTCCTAACATCAGGCCTACACTTCCGTCCTGATTCAGAGTCATTCTCGCGCCTGCGATTTCCAGAGAGATCGGCCATACACCGGTTTTGTAGGAAAACAGAGACATTCCCACGCCTCTTCGGATCTTTCCTGTCTGATTTGCATATTCTTTTCGTTTTTCATCCCAGTGAATATATTCTGCGCCTTTTTTCAGACACTCGAAAATACCATTAGTATTCGCTGCGATCGGCTTCAGATACGCATCTTCATAATACCCCTTAATCAGGTTCTTCTTTCTGAATTCCAGTGGATCCATTCTGATTTCTTTTGCAATATCATCCATAAAGCACTCAATTGCAAAGCATACCTGTGGAATACCATATCCTCGCATAGCTCCACCTACCGGTGTGTTGGTATAGACAGTATAGGCCTCTCCTTTAATGTTTTGACATGCATACTGCAGTCTCCATGCAGTCAAGCCATTTGCTACTATGGCATGTCCATGAGAAGCGTACGCTCCCTGATTTGAGATTGCAAGCATATCCTTTGCAAGAAGATGTCCCTCATTATCTACTCCGGCCGTCAGGTCATATTCTATAGAATGGCGGGTTCTCGTATTACAGAAAGTTTCCTCTCTTGTCACATCAAGCTTGACTGGTCTGCCACCAACCTGAGTAGTAAGAAATGCATTCAGAGGCTCATAAAGCACATCCTGTTTATTTCCGAATCCACCACCTATGTAGGGCTTGATCACTCTGATTTTTCCCCATGGGATTCCCAATGCCTGGCCAATGACACGACGTACAATATGAGGAATCTGTGTGGAACTTACTACTACGATTCTGCCATTCTCCATATAGGCATAGGAAATCGGATTTTCAATATGACAATGTTGTACGATTGGTGTCTTATAGGTTCGTTTCACTACTGTTGCAGATTCTTTTAATCCTTTTTCTACATCCCCGATAAAATAGTTGGAACGGACAAGTACATTATCCTTCTTGTCCAGATGAATCGGCGGATTACTGCCATACATAGATTTACGCGGATGAATCTCTACCGGATATTCTTCGTACTCTACTTCAATTAATCTCAATGCCCTCTGGGCCGTTACCTCATCTTCAGCTACTACCGCAGCGATATCATCCCCATAATAACGAACTCTTCCGGTAAGGATATTACGATCTGCAATATCCTGATGAGCCAATTCTACCGACCAGGGATGTCCTGGTGTAGGATAACAATGATTCGGTACGTCCTTAAAAGTAACTACTTTTACTACGCCGTCCAGAGCCTCAGCTTTACTTGTATCGATTGATTTCACGATACCATTTCCGATCTTTGCATGATAGACCTTTGCCACCAGACAATTAGCAGGAGCTATATCATCCGTAAATTTCGCACGTCCTGTAACTTTGTCGTAGGCATCTACTCTTGGAACACTCTTTCCAATCATGTTTTCACCTTCTCTATATTTTATTTTTGTTTACTGATACGCAGGAAAGGATTCTGTCCGGATATAGAAAAAGCCGGACTCACCTAAGGTATTCTTTTGTTCCCCTCAGGACTGATGTCCGGCTCCGAACCATGCTACTTTCCTTCCGCCTGTTTTCAGACATCAGGCGAACTTATTTTTTAATTTCCATATTTATTACCTATTTTATTGTATAAGTATAACACATTTATCTGTTTATTGGCAATCTTTTGTTCAATATTTCTTAGTGGATTTTCGTGAACAGTTACGTAAAAATACCTCTTAAATCATGAATTACATGGCGCGAACATTTCACTGTACACATACCACAGCTTAAACATACAGACTCGTCAATCACCGCACAGTTGTCAGACACCTTAATCGCGCCTGCTGTACATGTTTTCTCACAGATTCCACATCCGATACAGCTGACTTCGCACTGTTTCTTTGCCTCTGCGCCTTTTTTCTTATTGGAGCATTTTACCACAATATAATTTGCACATTCATGAATGTGGATCACGCCCTGCGGGCAGACCTTTGTGCAAGCCCCACAGGCAATACACTTTTCTTCATCTACTTCTGCCACACCATATTCATTGATAGAAATCGCTCCGAATTTACATTTATTTACGCAAGCTTCACATCCAATACAGCCGTCCTTACATCCTGTCTCGCCTTCTGATGCCCTGCATCCGCCATTACATGCCACAACTGCCGAACGATATGGAAACTTCTTCTTTACTGCCATACTCAGCACTTCCTTTCATATGGCGTTCCAGTCAGAGGAAGACTGTATCGTCTCTCACCATCCCGCCTGAAATATGCGTCTGCAATCGCAGGTGCCGTCGGAATCGAAGTGATCTCGCCAATTCCAATAGCTCCGCATGCTATATTTAATCCCGGTTTATCAATAACAATTGCATCGATTTTCGGAATCTCATGAGAACGAAACAGCCCAAGAGAACCATATTTCTCGATAGGTTTACAGTTCTCATCAATCGGATAATGTTCTCGCAGAGCAAATCCTATGGACATAACTACGCCACCCTCGATCTGACCCTCGCATGACAAAGGATTAACCGCTTTGCCTACATCATGGGCAGCAATCATCTCCTCGATTTTTCCTGTTTTCTTATCCAGAATACATACTTGTGTCGCATAACCATATGCAACATGAGAAACAGGATTGGGTACATTTGCACCAAGTGGATCTGTCTTTGCGAGATATTCGGCATAATAAACCTTTCCGATCACATCATCAATTGTTTTTCCTGCATTGCGTTCCTCCATAATCTTATCACAGGCCCTGCGACATGCTTCTCCCGTTACCAGAGTCTGTCTGGAACCAGAGGTTGTGCCCGAGTCAGGTGAAAACCAGGTATTACTTCTCTCATAAACAATATCCTCGTGTTTCAGATCAGTGTTGGTAACTACCATCTGAGTCAGAACTGTGCCAAGTCCCTGACCAATACAGGAAGCTCCCGAATAGATATGAAGTTTTCTGTCTTCTTCAAATACAAGCTTCACACGTCCTGTATCAGGAATTCCAACGCCAACACCGGCATTTTTCATAGCACATCCGATTCCGACTGGTTTTCCAGCCTCAAGTGCGGCATTATATTTCTCTTTTACAGCTTCCAGAGTTTCTACCAGACCTGTGGAATTATCCACAATCTGTCCATTCGGAAGTGTCTCGCCCGGCCGGATCGCATTGCGGTAGCGAATCTCCCATGGAGTAATTCCCACCTTATCGGCCATCATGTTCAACAGTGTTTCTGTCGCAAAACAAGTCTGAGTCACGCCAAATCCACGAAATGCTCCTGCAGGCGGATTGTTTGTATAATATGCTGTTCCTTCAATCTCAAAATTCTCATAATGATACGGACCTGCCGCATGTGTGCACGCTCGCTCCAGTACCGGACCGCCAAGAGAAGCAAACGCACCTGTATCTGATGCTACTTTCGCCTTTACCCCCATAATATTGCCATTCTCATCGCAGCCCATCGTCATATCCATATAAAATGGATGACGTTTTGGATGTACCAGAAGAGATTCAGCTCTCGTAAGTTTCATCTTAACTGGTTTCTTAGTTACATAAGTCAGAAGCGCCGCCAGATGCTGGACTGTCATATCTTCTTTTCCGCCAAAACCTCCGCCGACAAGTGCATTCTGCACTTTTACTTTATCTGTTCCGAGCAGCAGAGAACATTCATGTAAAGTCTGATGCGCAGACTGATCTGCAGAATATATGAAAATATCTCCGTCCTCATCATAAAAAGCCACAGCGCACTCTGGCTCCAGAAATGCATGCTCTGTCCAGGGAGTTTCAAAATGATGACTGATCACATATTTGGAATTACGGATTGCCTCATCTGCATTTCCTCTGCTGATATGCTTATGTGCACAAATGTTATTTTCCTCTTCATCAAATACTTTTGGCGCACCTTCTGCCGCCGCTTCTTCAATCGTATGAACATGCGGCAGTACCTCATATTTGACTTTGATCAGCTTCTTCGCTTTCTCTGCCGTTTCCCTGTCCTTTGCAGCTACAACAGCGATCGCATCACCCAGATAATGAGTTAAGCCTCCTACAGGAATCAAAGTATACTGATCATGCTTCAAATGTCCGATCTTATTTTCTCCCGGAATATCCTTTGCTGTTACAACTGCTTCTACTCCGGAAAGTGCCTCAGCTGCTGTCGTATCAATTTCAAGTACACGGGCACGCGGGTATTTACTTCTCAGTGCTTCCCCATACAGCATTCCATCAAGGTAAAAGTCATCCGGATATTTGCCAGTTCCAAGTACTTTCTCTTCCACATCAATTCTGGACACACGATGACCAAGATTCCAGTTGTCATCCATATCATCCGGAATCACACCTTCACTTAAAACCTTCGCGGCCAGCCGCACTGCATCCATGATCTTTACATATCCTGTACAACGGCAATAATTATTGCGCAATGCATATTTGATTTCATCATCTGTCGGTTGTTTATTTACGTCCAGAAGAGCCTTCGTACACATCACCATGCCAGGAATGCAAAAACCACACTGGACTGCTCCCGCCTTTCCATAGGCATATGTATAAACTTCTTTTTCCCATTCAGTCAGACCTTCTACTGTAATTATCGTTCTGCCATCCAGCATGTCTGTATCTGGAACACATGCCTTACAGGTCTTCCCGTCAATAATAACTGTACAGGCTCCGCAAGCACCCTCGCTGCATCCGTCTTTCACAGATGTAAGGTGAAGTTCATCCCGCAAAAAACGCAGCAGTTTCTGATTTCTGATCGTTTCGACCTTCTGTCCATTGACTGTAAATACTGCCATATTGGACTCTCCTTTCTTTCTTGCACGTCTGCCTTTTGGACATTCAGTTGAACTCTTTTAGGAGTTTTTCTCTGTCTGCCTGTGATACCGCATATACACCCCTGATATGCGGCCGCGTTCAGCCTGATATGCACACTGTCCACAGTCTTTGGTACTGTGGACAGTATATTAATTTCTTTTTATTTTTTGCTATTTTCAGAAAAAGGAATCACCGTCACATAAAGATTATATAAACAGAAATACCTATTTCATGATCAGATAACCGTAATCATCGATCACCGCGCAGATCAGTCTGCGAAGACCCTCATACAGTTTATCATTGGCGTCATCCGCCTTACAGTCAGAAATCTGACCCAGCAGACGAACCTTACACTCTTTTGTTTCCGGATTGATCACTGCAAATCCGTCATTTGTGCTGTCTGCCATATCTGCTTCTGAAGCAAATAATGTAAATTTATCTTTATATGGTGCACTTGCATATGGACAGAAGCTCTTACAGTTGCCACATTCATTGCACATATAATCTACGTGGATTACCTGGTTCATAGCCATTCCCGGCACTTTGATGGAAATATTTGCTCTGTTTGGACATACATCCACACAGTTCTCACAGACTTTATTACAAGTCAGGCAGCGTTCACTTTCATTTGCAGCATCTTTACTCTCTTTAAGAATTGCTTTCTTAGAATAGCACTCTTCTTCTGTTCCAGGTACCGGCTGACCTTTTACGATATCATGTCCGAGAATTGCTTTTACCGCAATCTGCGCATCACGTATTGCTTCTACGATCGTAGCAGCGCCCTTCGCACCATCACCGGCTACATAAACACCTTCTACACTTGTCTCCATTGTCTTGTCATTGATGCGGGCTTTTCCTCGTTCATTGACTGCAATGCCATTTGCTTCATAGAACTCTGTCGGAACTTTCTCACCTACTGCAACGATCACTGTATCGGCCGGAACCTCTACTGTTTCATCCGTTTCTGTTACGCTGGCACGTCCGGAAGCATCCATGTTGCCAAGTACCATCTTCTTGCAGAAAAGCCTGCCATTCTCCAGAGATACCGGTGAAAGAAGTTCTCTGAATTCAATACCCTCTTCCAGAACTTCCAACAACTCGTCTTCTGCTGCAGGCATATAACGTTTTGTTCTTCTGTATACCAGATAAACGTGCTCTACACCCTCTGTACGTTTTGCAGCTCTTGCCGTATCCATAGCTGTGTTTCCACCGCCGATAACAACAACATTCTTTCCGAGAGAAACTTTGCCATCTGATTCTTTAAAATCTCTTAAGAATTTCAGTGCATTGACCGTTTCACCTTTTTCAAGCTTCAAGATTCCCGGTTTGTTTGCGCCTACTGCAACGATCACTGCATCGTATCCTTGTTCTTTTAATTCCTGTACGGATGTGATTTCTGTACCGGTTTTGATTTCCACACCCATTTTCTCAATGAAAGAAATATCTTTATCAATTGCTTCACCAGAAATACGGAATCCCGGAATTACATAACGGATCACACCGCCGGCTTTTTCTTCTTTCTCAAATACCGTTACCGAAGCACCGGCTCTTGCAAGAAAATATGCAGAAGCAATACCTGCAGGACCTGCACCGACAACAGCTACTTTCTTACCATTTGCCGTACCCGCTTTGATCTCACCAATCACTGTGTCATATCCATTCTGTGCTGCAATAAGCTTGGTATTACGGATATTTACAGGTTCTTCATAGAAGTTACGTGTACATTTATACATACAGTTATGTGCGCAGAGAGTACCTGTGATAAACGGAAGGGCATTCTTCTCAAGTATAACTCTTAATGCCTGTGCATAATCTCCCTCTCCTGCCATTTTCACATAAGTTGTGATATCCTGATGAATCGGACATCCCTCTTCACATGGAGCAAAGAAGCAGTCAAGAAGCGGAACTTCTGAGTCTGTTTTTCTCTTCGGAAGAGGTTTGATGCTCTTTACATGATGTTCATCTTTCTTCGCATCCTCAGCAAGCTGCTCAAGTGCAGCTACATCAATACCCGTCCATTCTTCAACACCGGCAGCCATAACTTTCTGGGCTATCTGTGTAAATCTCTGATATCCGCCTGGTTTCAGCAAGGTAGTTGCTACTGTCACAGGCCATACACCACTTTTAACGATACGGTCAATATTATAGTAATCAGCTCCACCGGAGTAAGCGATACGAAGTTTTCCATCAAATTCTCTGGAAAGCTTTGCTGCAAGAGAAATGGATAACGGGAAAAGAGATTTTCCGGACATATACATTTCTTCGCTTGGAAGCTCATTTCTTGTAACATCTACAGGGAATGTATTCGTGATCTTCACACCAAATGCAAGATTCAGTTCATCTGCAAGTGCCTGCAGTCTCTTAAACATCGGGATAGCATCCTCATACTGTAAATCATCTTTGAAATGGAAATCACCGAATACCATGTAATCATATCCCATGTCATCCATCATTTTTCTCGCAAATTCATATCCAAGAAGAGTTGGATTACATTTGATAAATGTATTCAGATGTTTCTCTTTAAACAGATGAGTTGCAATGCTCTCAATCTCATTCGGAGGACATCCGTGAAGAGTAGAGATTGTCGCAGAATTACAGATATCAGACGGAATTGCCTCGATATCTTCTTTTGTAACTTTCTCAAATTTATCTACGTTATCTAATAACCACTGCTTACATTCTTTAAAGATTTCTGTATCTTTCGCTTCCATCATGTTATTGATAAAGCCATCAATTTTTGGTGTTTTAATTCCCTCGAGATCATATCCGACAGAAATATTAAACTGGAATCCGTCCTGTGCACCAAGATCAAATTCTTTCGCGATCACATGGAGAATAAACCATGCTTTGATATACTCACCCATCGCCTGAGGAACATAAAGCTCTGTAGACCATTCGCAGTTATATCCTTCATCCTCAGCAAGGATACATGGTCTGTTAATACAGGCTGCAAGTTCTGCGCCGTCCATCTTCTGAACAGTCTTCAATTCAAAAAAACGTGCTCCTGCATAATAAGAAGCAACGATATTCTGTGTCAGCTGTGTATGTGGTCCTGCTGCCGGTCCGATCGGTGTCTCTAAATTTCTTTCAAAAATATTCAGCTTCTTATCAGCTTCTGCCACATAAGCTCTGTGCTGTCCGAATACGGTTCCTTTTGTTTTCTTCTCTTCTAATACCCAGTTCATTAACTGTTCAAAGGGCATACAGGTCATGACTTCACTCATAATCCGATCCTCCATTATTTTTTCATGTCTATTTCAGCCAGACAGAATTTCCTGTCTGGCCTTTATTATACTTTTTCTTCTCCTCTTGCCTTTAAAAGTACCAGCAAAATTATTTCAAAAATCAGCTATTAATATCATCGGCAAGCTCTTTTGCGACCCGACGGCAGTCTGCCATCACTTTCGCTTCATCGCATACAAGAACCTCTCGGTCTTTCATAAGAACTTTACCATTACATACAGTAGTCTGAACCATGCTTCCGTTTACCCCAAACATCAGGTGTCCGTTAATATTATTCTCATTCATTGGTGTCAGCGGATCATAATCAATTACGATCACATCTGCGGCAGCTCCTTCTTTGAGCACACCTAGCTGTTTCTTAAAGTATCTGTTGGCAATCTTCGCATTTCCCTCAAAGAGCATCTGCGGAACCTCACCCCACGCCGCATTCGGATCGCAGAGATGATGTTTGTGAAGTACATTTGCAACTTTCCAGGATTCCATCATATCATGAGTATATCCGTCTGTACCAAGACCTGTGAGAATTCCTTTCTGTACCATTCTCATAGTCGGAGGACATCCACAGGCATTTCCCATATTAGATTCCGGATTATGTACCACCATGGTATCTGTCTCCTTGATCAGATCCATCTCATGTTCATTGACATAAATACAATGTCCCAGCAACGTCTTCGGTCCCAGGATATTCCAGTCATAGAGACGGTCAACGATACGCTTACCATGTTCTTTCAGACACTGATGAAGATCATAAATGCCTTCCGCTACATGAATATGATATCCGACGCCTTCCGGCTTCAGTTCGTTGCAAAGAGCCATTGTCTCATCAGAAATTGTAAAGGACGCATGCATACCCATCATTCCGGCAATCATGTCGCTGTCATCTGCAAGTGCATGTTTGATAAAATTCACGTTCTCCATTACAGATTCTCTGGATTTCTCCATTCCGTCACGGTCAGAAATCTCGTAGCAGAGGCAGGTACGCACACCTAAATCTCTGGCTGCTTCTTCAATCGCACTGAGTGAACCTGTAATATGTCCAAAACTTGCATGATGGTCAAATACTGTTGTTACGCCATTTTTAATAGAGTCAATATAGGTTGCATATGCAGAAAGCTTCGTCTGCTCCAGTGTAAGATGTCGGTCTACTGTCCACCACAATCCGTCAAGGATATCCAGAAAGCCCTGCGGATTATATCCGTTAATGCTTAATCCTCGTGCGAAGGAGCTGTAAATATGCTCATGGGCATTAATAAATGCCGGCATGATAACTCCACCCTTCGCATCAACAAATTCGGCATCCGGATAAGCCTTCTTTACTTCTTCAGTTACCCCCACCATTACTATGGTGTTACCATCCATTGCAACAGCACCATTCTCAACAAATGGGTTGGATGCGTCCCGTGTGATCATTCTTCCATTACCAATTACCAGCATATAGTTCCTCCTTTTACTTGTTAAAAATCACCAATTCACTATTGCTTTTTACCTATTGTTTAGGAATTTTATACTAATACTCTAACATATTTCTCCACATAATGCAAGAGAGAATCACAAAATCTTTTTGGTTTTTCAAAATATTTTTAGCTTTCTGTTTTTTCTCGAAGTTTCTTGTAGATGTGCGGAAATAAAAAAGAACGAAGCGTCCATTTTTAACAAATGAACAACTTCGTTCTTTTTTATTGAAAATGATTTTATGACAGATTTTCAGATTTGTCAATATTTTATATTTCAGGATTTTCGTATATACTCGCCAAACGTGTTGCTGATCACTCCGTGCCCGGCAAAACGCTGCACGATGTAAATCCTAATCAGCCTTCCATAATGGATGATTTTAATTTTAACTGCCTTCTTCCGTTCTTCCACATATTCTCATCCAGTTCAACCTCATAGCCACCACCATTTTTGACATGCCATTCATAAAACTGTTTTTGTATATCTGTATACTCTTCCATAATATTCATGATCGTGCCGCCATGAACCACCAAAGCCACCTCAGTTACGTGACTACGGATACAGCTAATTACTACTTTTTCAAATCCCCTAAGGTTTCTGTTTCTAAATTCTTCTCTGCTCTCCCCTCCGGGAAACGGTAAAGTTCCATTGCTGTCTATCCATGCCTGATAATTCGGATTTCCATCCAGTTCTTTATAATTCTTATTCTCAAATTCGCCAAAATCACATTCTGCCAGTTCTTCGATAATATGTACCGGTTTCTCCGGGAAAAGAATCTCAGCAGTCTGAACACAGCGTCTGAGCGGACTTACATAAATCTCCTGCACTTTCGGATAATCCATCTTTTTCAGGAATTCTATTCCCTCCTGACATAACGGTTCATCCGTTGTGCCAATATAACGGGCAAGTTTATTTCCTTCTGTCTTTCCGTGTCTAATCAGCCGTAGTTTAATCATCTTTGATCACCGTCCCGATTCCACAGACTACCCTTGTCACCTTATGGCTGTATGCCGCCAGTTTCGTACACACACGGCCTACTGCTTCCCGGTATTTCCTGTCAAAGGCATCTACCGGTACTACTCCATATCCCACTTCCTGAGAGACAAGAATAACATCCGGGTTTTTAAGAATAATCTGCTCAGCAAGTTCTGATACATCTCTCTCTTTTTCCAGTTCTCTGCGGATATATTTCTGAAAATCCGTAACCCCCTGTGCTCTCATCAGTTCCTCTTCGGTTACTTTATCTCCATCTGCCCAGTTTAACAGAGGATATTCCTTTTTTGCATAAACAGTTTTCCCCTGATATGCACCGCCAATGATCATCTCCATATTTTCCACACTCTCCTTGTCAATTCCTGCCAGATATTTCATATTCTGACTAAATCAGGTAAATTTCCTGCTTCCCTTGCGAATATCCACCTGACTCAGAAATTCGTGATCACTGCAAGGATCACAGCCATTCCAGCCTCACAGATACACAGAAAAAATCCCGATATATCCCCGGTCGTTCCGCCAAAATACTTCATTGCAATATGATGATAATATCCAAAGATCAGCAACGCTCCTGCAAAAGATGCAATTCCCCATACCGGCTCGATCCAGATCATCAAAACTGCAAGAATCACCAGATAAACCACCAGTAAATTTCTTGATATCACATCCGAAGAATTTCTTGAAAATTCTGCCACCGTACCATCAGCCTTTGCCTTTGGAAAAGTAATAACACCAATCCCTGAAAGGCATCGGGAAACCATAAAGCCCAGACTCAGAATCCCAATTGCTTTCATATTTTCCTCAATGCCAAATAACTGGCTGTATGCCCCATACCAGCAAACAAAATACACCACAGCCGTAATAACAGCAAATGCACCGGCATGGGAATCTTTAAGAATCTCCAGCCTTCTGCTTCTCTCCTGCCAGGAACTGAGCGCATCCGAAGTATCCAGCAGACCATCCACATGAATCCCGCCTGTCACGAACACAGGTGCAAGAACTAAAACCGCAGTCACAAAACCCGGCTGATACTCAAAACGCAGCCCCAGATATGC
Source organism: Blautia sp. HCP3S3_B11 (assembly GCF_052064435.1). Taxonomy (NCBI): domain Bacteria; kingdom Bacillati; phylum Bacillota; class Clostridia; order Lachnospirales; family Lachnospiraceae; genus Blautia; species Blautia sp. HCP3S3_B11. Next base: position 67,544 of record NZ_JBQHVP010000013.1, on the reverse strand, counting down.
CACCAGCATCGTCAATGCACCGATTACTGTTCCAATAAATGGAAAAAAGCAAAGCATATATTTCATGTTTTCCTTCGTCCAGTCCGCACGGGGCATGGGAATCTTTGAAAACATGGCAAAAGCTACCTTAAAATTATTCCATAGAGATTTCATTTGCACTTCCTCTTTATCACACTATTTTTAATAGCACTTCTTATTTCTTATCATATTTATTATCACAAATATCTCTTCTACTTCTTCTGATACACCGGAATCCCATAAACAACTTCCACTACCTCATCCGCTCTCAGTGCGACAGCCTGATTGATCTTTCCGAGATATTCTAAGTAAGAAGCCATTTCTTTATCAAATACGACCGCATCTGAAAAGATCTCATTCGTCACGATCACCACATGTGCTGCCTGCCGGACCAGTTCATCAATTCCACTTATAATATCCTTTACTGTCTGTTCATGTGCTCCCTGCTCTTCAAACATCTCATTTGCTACCAGATTAGACATGCATTCCAGCAAGACTACACAACCGGACGGCAGCTTCACATCTTTCAGTCCTGTATAGCATTCTACCGTCTCAAAGCCTTTTCCGGCACGCATTTTGCGGTGTCTCTCGATTCTTTTATGGCTTTCTTCATCAAACGGATGCATTGTTGCTATGTAAACCCTCTGTGCTTCCCCGAAAGCAAGCACCTTATCCTCCGCAAAAGCTGATTTCCCGCTTCCGCTTCCTCCGGTCACAATTGTCAACATTATTTCAGCTCCTCATACTGTTCCACATTGATATCTTCAAAAGTACTCATAGAATGATAAACAGCCGCCGCCAGATCAAGAATCGGGAATAAAGCTACCGCACCGGTTCCCTCACCAAGACACATATCCGCATGAAGAATCGCTTCTTTCTTCATATGCTCCAGAATCAGATGCGCAGCCGGCTCTTTCGATACATGAGATGCCAGGATATAGTCCCCTGCTACCGGGCAGATCTGCATCGCGATCAATGCAGAAACGCAGGAAATAAATCCGTCCATTACAACCGGAACATGATAAGCTGCTCCGCCAAGGAATACACCCGCCATTCCTGCGATATCCAGACCTCCAACCTTCGCCAGGACATCGATTGCATCTGAAGGATCCGGCTGATTCAGCTCAATTGCTTTCCTGATTGCTGCGGTTTTTCGTACCAGACCTTCACTTGTCAGCCCTGCGCCACGTCCAGTCATCTCTTCTACCGGCTGATCCAACAATACAGAAGCCACCGCACTGCTGGTAGTCGTATTTCCTATTCCCATCTCTCCTGTTGCAAGAATCTTATACCCTTTATTTTTCAACTCTTCTACCATAGCAATTCCTGCTTCAATGCCTTTTATGGCCTGTTCTCTTGTCATGGCAGGGCCTTTGGTCATATTCTGCGTACCATACGCAACCTTGTGATCTGTGCGTACTTTTGTATCAGTTACCATACCCATGTCTACCGGAAAAATCTCCGCATGATTCTGTTTACACATCACACCAACGGAGGTATCATATCTCAGGAAATTCTCTGCCACGATTGCAGTTACTTCCTGTCCTGTCTGAGTCACCCCTTCTTCTACCACACCATTGTCTGCGCACATAGCAACCAGACCTCTTTTAGAAAGGTCAATATCAGCATTCCCTGTAATTCCTGCAACCTGTGTCAACAGAGTTTCCAGTTTTCCAAGAGAATGCAATGGTTTCGCAATACTGTCCCATCTTTTCTGTGCAATAACCATAGCTTTCTGATCTAACGGTTCAATATTGGAAACAGCTTCCTGCAATGTCATGAGTTCTTCCCTCTCTTTCCTGTTGTAAATACAAAAAATTTACTAAATATGTAATTCAATATCAGCACGATAAACTGCGTCAGAAATTTACCGATCATATCATTTAGTCCCATTACTGACACAAGCAGCCAGACACCGCCAACCTCAATCACCATAGTCACTAATCTGGCGCTGATAAATTTACAAAATGGCTGAATATGATCTCTCAGAGTTTCACATTTATCCTGAAAAACAAATTTCGAATTTACCACATAGGCGAACAGAATCGCCAGTATGATAGAAATAATATTAGCAATATTGAGTTCCACATCAAGTTTTCTCAGAACAAAAAAGCTGACCAGATTCACCAGCGTAGTGCATCCGCCAAAAAAAACATAGCGGATTACGGAACTTTCATACATTTTTCTGATCCATTGTTTCATAACTGTTTTATTTCCTTCATTTATCATTTAAATATATTCATAGTTATATACCTGATCGTATGTTCAACTTGTTGGTACACCAGTTCAAACATATGGCACGATTGCAATATCTTTCGTTTGTAATGATTAATTATGTTCTCTTCCCTTTTTAATAACTTTGGAAATAATATATCGCGGTCTGCGCTTTACCTCTTCATAAATCTTGGAAATATAATATCCAATGATTCCAAGACTGATCATCATGGCACTGCCCACCAGAAGCAGAACCATCAGCAAAGTCGTATATCCCTCCACGGCGGAACCTGTAAAATACTGAACCAGTGAATAGATCATAAGAATCACTGAGCAGATAAAACAAAGCAAACCTGTGATCGTAACAAACTGCAGCGGAACTGTCGTAAATGCCACAATATTCGTAAACGCATACTTCACCAGTGCCCAGGGAGACCATTTGGAAACACCAGCTTCTCTTTCCTGCACTTCAAATTCTACACTTGTGGTCTTATATCCCACCCAGGAAGAAGTAGCACGAAAGAACATATTCCGCTCAGGCATTGACAGAATGCTGTCCACTGCCTTCCTGTCCATCATCTTAAAATCAGATGCGTCCTTCATATTAACTCTCGTAGCCTTTGACATAATATCATAGAAGAAGCCGGCACATTCTTTATGTAAAAAGCCTTCTTTTCCTCTGTCCGCTTTTACGCCCTCGATTACTTCATATCCATTCTGCCACAATCTGTACATCTCAATAAGCGTCTGGGGCGGATGCTGCAGATCACAGTCCATAACAGCAACTACATCGCCACTGGCCTGTGCCAGTCCTGCAAAAATCGCTGCCTCTTTTCCAAAATTTCTCGAAAAAAGTACACCTGTTACATTTGCGTCCTTTTCTCCTGCTTTCTGAATCTCTTCCCATGTCCGGTCACCGGAGCCATCGTTTACCACAACCAGTTCATAGGAAATCTCTGCCTTCGTAAGGACTTCCGCCAGCACACGACAGGTTTTCCCTACCATTAATTCTTCATTATATGCCGGAAGCACTACTGATAATTTACTCATGATGTCATTCCTCATTTTTAATTATAATCCGCTGCTGTTTACTTTGTCATCAGCAACATAACTATTGCAATTCCATTTCAAATTGCCTGTAGCAATAGAACTTTGAATCTAAACTACCTGTTCTATTATACACGACTTTACAGAAAAGTCCATTATTCCATTCTCAGCAACGTTTTTTTCTTCGAACGGCCACCAACATAAAATAAACCACTAAGCCTGCCAGACTGAGTGCCCGGCCTGCCTTTAAATATGGTGTACAATATGTCAATCGTATTTCATGGGAACCAGGTTCGAGTTCCAACGCCATAAACATGGTATTTGCCTTCTGAAGCTTTGTTTCTTTGCCATCCACATAAGCTGTAAAGCCATCACTATACGGAACAGATATTACAAGCGCTTTCTTCTTTGAAACCGTAATATCTCCAGTGATCTCATTCGTTCCCATCTTCACATTTTCAAGCGTCTCTTCTCCCAGTTTCTCAGTCTTTTCCTCAATCCCTTTTACCGGCTGACAGACAACTCTAAGCTTATCATAAGTATAAACACCTGTGTTAGCAAATGTAATCGTCATCGTGCGAAGTCCGGTCCTTGAATATCCCATATTACAAAGGAAATCATGACGGCCACTGTAAGCATTATACTTATCTGTGAAAATCTTCATTGTCTTCGTGATGTCATTAGAATCAATCGTCATAGCAGCCTCTTTTGATTCCTTCCAGTAACGCCACTGGCTATCCTCATCCAAAATCTTATTCCTGTCATAATCAGACATTTTTTTCCACTTACTGCCGCTGATGAGTTCTCTCGGAGAAAGACTGTCATAATCCAGATTATCAGCAATCAGATAATTCTCACTGTCAGTAAGTCCATGGAAAACCAGTTTCAGCTGTGCCCCTTCCTTTGTCACTTTGATTTTTCCATCAGAAAGAGTACATCCATCTCCCGACTCCATACGGTATGAGATATTCTCATCATCAAAATAAGTAGATGCCGTCGGAAGTGTACTGTCTTCAAGTACTACTCCATCCATCAGCGCCTGTTGCTTCTTCACCACATCCATTTCTTTATATTTTGATTCAGGGATATAACTGTCATAAGTATATCCAAGCGGCAGAGCATTATCAATTTCATAAGCCCTGCACTCTCCATTTCCGCTTCCCGCAGAACCTTTTTCCTTATTATATCCATAAGAAAGATAGCGGAAATTATCTCCACTGATCACAAAATACTTCACCGAAGCCAGCCTGTCCAGAATCGTCCTGCCATCCAGATTCTCATAATGCTGCTCCCATGGCGTATTCAGATACATTTCACTAAAAAAATCACTGATGCTACTATTTGCGAGACTAAAATAATAAGCAGTACTGTTCGTTCCCATGTACATAGAAGTATTGTCATAAGGCAGCGTCCCATACTGATCATAACGATAGACATCCGAATCCCCTGTTTCCAGAACAGCTTTATCCGTATTGGATTCCAGCTTATCTACAGATTCCTGCGCAGTCGCAAACTCTGACAGATAATCTTTCTCATAAGAATACTGATAAGATACATTCAACATGATACTGGCCACAAGCAACGCACTGATCAACCCACACATATACTTTCCCAGAAGAAAAATATTTCCAAAAGAAGTAATCGTAAATACAGCAAGCACCAGAACCAGCACACCAGCCATATTCCTCTGCGTTCTCGCCGCCTTGGCAAATAATGCCAGCACACAATACGCCACGACCATAATAAAAATCTTCTTCTTTTCCCTCACAGTCAAAGTAAATAACTCAGGGTAAGCCTTTACAAAAATATACGCGATCATCATGCCATACGCCCAGATCCAGCGGTTCGACACATAAGAAAATCCATTCAGCACATGCCCCGCAAAAGGAACCAGCAGAAACAGATTCAGCAAAGCAAATCCCCACTTCAGATCCAGATATTTCTTTTTTTTTGAAAAAAGTACAAACACACCAGCCATCGCAACCGCAGAATATCCGGCAACGCCCCACTGGATCATATTTTCACCAATCAGATTTCCCAGATATTTCTCATAATAAATCCTATCATACAAAAGCGGCACATAATTCTCTGCCTGAAATCTGTCCGTCCCGAAAAGTGTCATAATCACCGGCAGAAAAATAACCGCTGCGATCATCAACGCCACCGCATAATAGCCAATAAACTTCACCAGCCACACCAGGACATCTTTCACGCTTCTCCTGCTGAAAATACCAAAATATCGAAAAGCAGCATAGATAAACATAAAGATACAGATCATATAAAAGAAGTAGAAATTCGACATAGCAGAAACAGCCGTCGCCCAGATAAACAGCCATGGCTTCTCCTTCTTATAAATCTTATCAATTCCCATCAGAACCAATGGCAGATAAATCATAGGGTTGGAAAAATACGGATGCTTCATAGCCGCATAAATCGTCCATCCCGCAAAAATATAAACCAACGTCCCCATAAATGTCGCCTGCTTCGGGTTCTTATGATAAAAGCAATACACACTAAACGAAATCCCTGCCAGATAAATTCTCAGAAAGATTAACACTTCATATAAAATCTCCGTCTTATCCGCCGGCACAAACACCGACAACAATGTCAGTGGATCCCCGATCACATAATAATGCAATGTTGTAAGAATATCCGAACCATACCCAATATTCATATCCCACATAGGCAGTGATAACTTATGTTCCACAAAAATTGTATAAAGAGTCTTTCTCAGATACCGTCCATAATAAGCCAGCGAATTCAAATGCTGCGGAATCCCATCATGACTCCACACCAAAGATTTCCCATTCCCCGCGAACTGATAATAAATAAAAAAAGAAATAACCCCAAATACAAGCGTATATAATAAGTAGAAAGCCTTCTTACTATCCTTGCTCACAAATCTTCTCATAATAGCTCCTCTATATTTTATCATTCACACTAAGCCGAGTTATAAAGTTCTCATTGATTATAGACAAATATCCATCACTTGTCAAATTCACACAAAAAGACCGCGATACAAAAAGTACCGCGGCCCCAATATTACACCGTTTGGACACTATAAATAGCTCTATCTATTTATTTTATATTATTGTTTATCAATCGTTCAAAAAGCGGAAAGATTATTCAGCGCTGTGAAGAGCGATCAGCTTCTGCAGATATTCAAATCTAGCCTTAGCCTCAGCCTCATTCTTAGCAAACAGTCTTGCAGCCTTCTCAGGATTCTGACGTTTCAGAGAGTTGTAACGAACCTCACCGTCAAGGAATGCCTGATATTCTTCCATACTTGGAGCCTTGGAATCAAGTGAGAACTTATTTCCTTCTGCTGCAGGATTGAATCTGAAGTTGTGCCAGTATCCAACCTTAACTGCTAATTCTTCCTCTGTCTGAGCTTTTGCCATACCTTTCTTGATACCATGGTTGATACATGGAGCATAAGCGATGATCAGAGATGGTCCCGGATAAGCCTCAGCCTCTGCAATAGCTTTTACAGTCTGGTTGAAGTCAGCACCCATGGAAATCTGAGCAACATATACATAACCATAGCTCATAGCGATGGAAGCCATATCTTTCTTCTTAGTCTCTTTACCGCCTGCAGCGAACTGAGCGATAGCACCTGTTGGTGTAGACTTAGAAGACTGTCCGCCTGTATTGGAGTAAACCTCTGTATCGAATACCATAACGTTGATATCACGTCCACTAGCGAGAACATGGTCAACACCACCGAATCCGATATCGTAAGCCCATCCGTCACCACCGAAGATCCACTGGGATTTCTTAGCCAGGAAGTCTTTCTGAGCAAGGATTTCTTTAGCTTTGTCACATCCGCAAGCTTCAAGAGCTGCAACAAGTTTGTCTGTAGCAGCGCCGTTTGTAGCACCTACAGAGAATGTATCCAGCCATTCCTGACCAGCTGCTTTAACGTCTTCGTTTGTTCCGTTAGCAACAACGTCTTCAACTTTTGCTTTTAAACCATCACGGATAGCTCTCTGAGCAAGAAGCATACCATAACCAAACTCAGCGTTATCTTCGAACAGAGAGTTAGACCATGCAGGACCCTGTCCTTTAGCGTTTACTGTGTATGGTGTAGATGGTGAGGAGTTACCCCAGATAGAGGAGCATCCTGTTGCGTTTGCGATGTACATTCTGTCACCGAACAACTGAGTGATCAGTTTAGCGTATGGTGTTTCACCACATCCTGCACAAGCTCCTGAGAACTCAAGCAGAGGCTGTTTGAACTGGCTGCCTTTAACAGTTGCTTCTTTAAATTTAGCGATAACATCTTCTTTGATCGGCAGTTTCACTGTGTAATCAAAGTATTTCTGCTCGTCTGCGCTTGCTTCAAGGTTTTCCATAGCGAGTGCTTTCGCACCTTTCTTACCTGGGCAAACGTTTACACAAGAACCACATCCTGTACAGTCAAGTGCGGATACTGACATTGTGAATTTATATTCTTTCATACCTGTCAGAGGTAATGTCTTCATTCCTTCTGGAGCGTTAGCAGCTTCTTCTTCTGTAAGAGCTACCGGACGGATAACTGCATGTGGGCAGACATAAGAACATCTGTTACACTGGATACAGTTCTCTGGGTTCCATACTGGAACGTTTACAGCGATACCACGTTTCTCATATGCAGCTGCACCTGATGGTGTAGTACCGTCTACATAATCTTTGAATGCAGATACAGGTAAGGAGTTACCTTCCTGAGCATTAACTTTAGCCTGAATATTGTTAACAAAATCAACAACGTCCTGACGTCCTTCTGTTGCATGAGTCATATGAAGACCTTCGTCCTCAGCATCTTTCCAGCTTTCCGGAACCTGGATCTCAACAACCTGTTTAGCACCGGCGTCAATAGCTGCCCAGTTCTTCTGTACCACATCATCACCCTTACGTCCGTATGTTGCCTTAGCAGCAGCTTTCATAAGGTCGATTGCCTGCTCTTCAGGAATGATTCCTGTAAGTTTGAAGAATGCAGACTGAAGGATTGTGTTGATACGTGTTGGTCCCATGCCAGTTTCAATACCGATCTTAACACCGTCGATTGTGTAGAATTTGATATTGTGGTTAGCGATAAATGCTTTAACCTGTCCTGGTAAATGTTTCTCAAGACCTTCCATATCCCATGCACAGTTAAGAAGGAATGTACCGCCATCAACAAGTTCCTGAACCATGTTGTATTTGTTTACGTAGGATGGATTGTGGCATGCTACGAAGTTTGCCTTGTGGATCAGGTATGTGGATTTAATCGGTTTTTTACCGAAACGTAAGTGGGACATTGTAACACCACCGGACTTCTTGGAGTCATAATCAAAGTAAGCCTGTGCGTACATGTCTGTGTTGTCACCGATGATCTTGATGGAGTTCTTGTTGGCACCTACAGTACCATCAGCTCCCAGACCCCAGAATTTACAGTTTGTTGTTCCTTCAGGAGTTGTTACGATCGGAGCACCTGTCTCAAGGGAAAGGTTAGTAACATCATCAACGATACCGATTGTGAATTTCTCTTTAGCAGTGTTTTCATAAACAGCTACGATCTGTGCAGGTGTAGTATCCTTGGAACCTAAACCATAACGTCCGGAGAATACTTTTACACCGTCGAATTTGCTGCCTTTTAATGCTGCTACAACGTCAAGGTACAGAGGCTCGCCAAGTGCACCCGGCTCTTTAGTTCTGTCAAGAACTGTGATCTGTTTTACAGAATCCGGAATTGCATCGATAAGTGCCTGTGCACAGAATGGTCTGTAAAGACGAACTTTAACAACACCGACTTTCTTTCCTGCTGCTGCAAGGTAGTCGATTGTTTCTTCGATTGTATCGTTTACAGATCCCATAGCAACGATTACGTGATCTGCATCAGCAGCTCCGTAGTAGTTGAATAATTTGTAATCTGTACCGATCTTAGCGTTAACTTTGTCCATGTATTCCTGTACTACTGCCGGAAGAGCATCGTAGTATGGGTTACATGCTTCTCTTGCCTGGAAGAAGATGTCAGGGTTCTGAGCAGAACCTCTCTGACATGGGTGATTCGGATTAAGAGCATGGTTACGGAATGCAGCGATTGCATCCATATCTGCCATATCCTTCAGATCTTCATAATCCCATGTCTCGATCTTCTGGATCTCGTGAGATGTACGGAATCCATCGAAGAAGTTGATGAATGGAACTTTACCTTTGATTGCTGCAAGGTGAGCAACAGGTGTTAAGTCCATAACTTCCTGTACGGAAGATTCGCAGAGCATTGCACATCCGGTCTGACGACAGGCCATAACGTCGGAGTGATCACCGAAGATTGAAAGTGCGTGAGAAGCAAGTGCACGTGCAGATACATTGAATACTGCAGGTAACTGCTCACCAGCGATTTTGTAAAGGTTCGGGATCATAAGTAACAGACCCTGAGATGCTGTATAAGTTGTTGTTAAAGCACCTGCTGCCAGAGATCCGTGTACAGCACCTGCTGCACCAGCCTCAGACTGCATTTCAGTTACCTGAACTTCCTGTCCGAAAATGTTCTTTCTTCCCTGGGTTGCCCATTCATCTGTTGCTTCCGCCATAACAGATGAAGGAGTGATCGGGTAAATAGCGGCTACATCTGAGTATGCATATGAAGCATGAGCAGCTGCATGGTTACCATCCATGGTTTTCATCTTTCTTGCCATAGTTTGTTTTTCCTCCTTAAAGGTATGATGAAAATTGTATTATTTTTAAGGCAATATAATTTATGCCCTAAATTTCACAATAAATTATAACATAATCTTTACGAAATGTGCAATTGGTTTTGGAAGTTTTTGTATCTTATGAGATACAATTGTGTTACTGTTCACACAACACTATCCCATAAAACAAAAAAAGAAGAGGCTTACGCCTCCTCCAGAATCTGCAGTAAGGTTTTTCTCTTAAGCATGGCAAACAGCTGAGACTGGATGTCTGCCAGCTCTCTGTGCACCAGACAGGGAATTCCGTCCTGTCCGTCACGCACGCAGCCAAACTGAGGATCCAGGCATTCAATAATAAACATTCCCGGATCTATGGCCTCATATACATCATATAAGGTCAGTTCATCTGCACCTCTGTCCAGGGAATAGCCTCCATGAACACCGCGGTAGCCTTTCACAATCTTCGCTTTCTGTAATTTCTTAAGTATTTTATAAGCAAAGGGGGCTGTAATTGCTTCCTTCTCACAGATCTCAGGCACACTGAGCCTGCTCTCCCCCTGCAGTGCACGGATCACACGTACTGCATAATCACATTCTCTGGTAATAAACATTCCTTATATATCCTCTCTGCTCACAGCATTTCATTATTTTCAAACCTTATTATACCAATGCAGATTTTTTTTGTAAATAAAAGAAAACAAAAAATCAAAAAACTGTTGCAAATTTCCTATTTTAATGTAAAATGGTAAGCGGCTGTGCTGGTATAACAGGTGCAGGCATTTTTATTATATAAAAGAACACAATCACAGTATTTCATGAAAAAGAGGTAAACTATGATTTCAGCAAACAATATTACTTTACGTGTGGGCAAGAAAGCCCTTTTCGAAGACGTAAATATCAAATTTACAGAAGGAAACTGCTACGGTCTCATCGGAGCCAACGGAGCAGGTAAATCTACTTTCCTTAAAATCCTCTCCGGACAGCTGGAGCCTACCAAGGGTGATATCGTGATCACACCGGGACAGCGTCTCTCCTTCCTGCAGCAGGACCACTTTAAATATGATTCCTATACAGTACTGGACACCGTTATCATGGGTAACCAGAGACTTTATGAGATCATGAAGGAAAAGGATGCCATCTATGCAAAAGAAGACTTTACAGACGAGGACGGTATCCGTGCCAGTGAGCTGGAAGGCGAATTCGCAGAGATGAACGGATGGGAAGCAGAATCCGATGCAGCTACTCTCCTGAATGGTCTTGGTATTGAGACAGAATTTCATTATTCACAGATGGCTGACCTGACAGGAAGCCAGAAGGTAAAGGTACTTCTTGCCCAGGCACTTTTCGGTAACCCGGATATCCTGCTTCTGGATGAGCCTACCAACCACCTGGATCTGCCTGCTATTGAATGGCTTGAGGAATTCCTGATCAACTTTGACAATACAGTCATCGTAGTTTCCCATGACCGCTATTTCCTGAATAAAGTCTGTACCCATACCGCTGACATTGACTATGGCAAGATCCAGCTCTATGCAGGTAACTATGACTTCTGGTTTGAGTCCAGCCAGCTGCTGGTAAAACAGATGAAGGAAGCCAACAAGAAAAAGGAAGAAAAGATCAAGGAGCTCCAGGAGTTCATCTCCCGTTTCAGCGCCAACGCTTCCAAATCCAAACAGGCTACCTCCCGTAAGCGTGCCCTGGAGAAAATCCAGCTGGATGATATGCGTCCGTCCAGCCGTAAATATCCATATATCGACTTCCGTCCAAACCGCGAGATCGGTAACGAAGTACTTATGGTAGAGGGACTTTCCAAAACCATCGACGGAGTAAAAGTTCTGGACAATATCTCCTTCACACTGGGCCGTGAGGATAAGGTTGCTTTTGTAGGTGCCAACGAACAGGCTATCACAACCTTCTTCAAGATCATTACCGGCGAAATGGAACCGGATGAAGGTAATTATAAATGGGGTGTAACCACAACACAGGCTTATTTCCCCAAAGACAACACTGCAGAGTTTGATAACGACCTGACTATCACAGACTGGCTGACTCAGTACTCCGAGATCAAGGATGCCACCTATGTACGAGGCTTCCTGGGACGTATGCTTTTCCCGGGCGAGGACGGCGTGAAACGTGTCCGCGTACTTTCCGGTGGTGAGAAGGTTCGCTGCCTCCTCTCCAAAATGATGATCTCCGGTGCTAACATCCTGATTCTGGATGAGCCAACCAACCATCTGGATATGGAGAGCATTACCGCACTGAACAACGGACTGATCAAATTCCCGGGCGTGATCCTTTTCACCTCCCATGACCACCAGTTTGTACAGACCACAGCCAACCGTATTATGGAGATCCTTCCAAACGGAACCATGATCGACAAGATCACAACCTACGATGAATATCTGGCAAGTGATGAGATGGCTAAGAAACGTCACGTATTCGAAATCAATGAGGAAGATGCTTCCGATAACTAAAGATAACTAACATCACAAAAAAAGGTTCGCACCGGAGTTATGAGCTCTTCTGCGAACCTTTTCTTATATTATATATATCTTCTGTTTTCACCGTTTCCGTCAGAAACCCGCTCTGCTGTCAGCCTCCGGCACTCAGTCCTCCTGCTTCATGGTAATATCTGCCAGTTTTCCTCCTGTAACCTTCAGAAGATCCTCCAGAGGCACCTTCAGGGTAAGTCCGATCCGGCCGCCGCTGACATAAATCTCACTGAAATTACCTGCTGATGCATCAAATACCACAGGATATGGCTTCTTCATTCCCAGAGGGCTGCAGCCTCCTCTTACATAGCCTGTAATCTTGGTGATGTCCTTTACATGGATCATGTCCACTGTCTTCTCACCTACAGCTCTGGCAGCAGCCTTTCTGTCCACTTCTTTCTCAATGGGGACTACGAACACAAAATAACCGCCGCTTTTGCCCTCCATCACCAGGGTTTTAAAAGACTGGTCATAAGGTGCCCCAATCTTATCTGCACTGTGAAGTCCATCTATAAATTCATCACATTCATAAGTAAAGGTCTCATACCTCACCTTCTGTCTGTCCAGCATTCTCATTGCATTTGTCTTAGCTTCCTTTGCCATTCTCTGTCATTCCTTTCTGTTGTCATACGTGCTCTGCCGCTTACCTATATGGCAAAACGCATCCGGTGCTTCCCTGTCTTATTGAGTTGTGTACCCGGAATCCGGCACAGCCTTCATCTGCTGCATGTCATCGATCAGACGATGATACCCCTCAATGGTGATGATCCTATCTGTCTCAGAGGTTTTAACTCCCACACATCGTACATTTACCCAGCCTCTCTCCGAATGCCTCCATGGATAGGAAGCCTCCACAGTTTGGCCTGTGGTAATAATCGTATCCATTACATTATGAATATAATGGATATAATCCGGATGAATATTCTCAAACCAGTTCCTGTAGCACTGTGCAGGTGATGCATCCTTGTCTGCCTCAATAAGGAGGTGCATATTGTCATCTGCCAGCATAACAACCTGGCCGGAAGCTTTATTGATCTTGATGCTCCACAAGCCCATAAGGGTAGCAGAAAGAATATTATGATCCAACGTTTTCTCTACATACCTGTGAAGTCTCTCTGTCATATCTGTTTTTTCATTCTGGCAGAATAAAACATTCTCCAAAAGCCTTCCTGCCTTTTTCAGCAGAAACAGATCATCCCGGCAGTAATCTGCATTATCCACAGAGACCAGCCCTACAACCTTATGATTCTGATCACAGATACTGCAGAGCATACAATTATAAATATCCTGAAGCATAAATCCATTCCAGAGGATCTGATCCTTTTCCTTCAGTTCCTCTGCACTTCTGATAAACACAGCATGCTTTTCTTCCAGAAGCTTCGCCCAGGGACGCATACTATCCCCTGCTGTCAGCTTAAGAAAACGCTTTTTGTCCATTACACCCTTTTCAAGATAAGAATAAACATCCTGCCAGATGTCCATTCTGGAATCATATAAAAACAGACAAACCCGGCTGCTCTGATAATAATGTCCCGTAAAGTCCAGAATTTCCTGGATCAGTTCCGACTGGTGTTTCTTTCTGAGAGCCAGCTCATAAAGCTCCAAAGTCTGGTTCAGGCCGTACAGCTCATCCCTCACTCTGCGGTCCTGCTGCCGGCTTTCCCCTTCTACAGGCCAGGCAACTACCATAACTGCCGATCTGCCGTTATAAGTCATCGCCCTTTCACGCACACGGAGGAGACGGCCGTATTTCTCATACAGCATTTTCTCAGTCAGATAACTGCCGTTTTCCTCTTTCTCCATACTGTTGCCTGAAATTTTCCTTACATCTCCTGCAAATATCTGACTGTATTTACTTCCAAAATAATTATAAACGCCGGTCAGCTTCTTTGCTGCAGAATTCATGAAATATATTTCCTGGCTTTCCGTATCCACCAGATACACAATTTCCTCCAGCTGATCCAGGATTTTGCGGTACTCAAACTGTTCTGAAATTGCAGTCTGGCCTGTACACTCTTTATGCAGCCTTTCCTTTTCATTATACTCTGTCAGGCGTCGGATCAGCTGCATATAAGCATCGTTGGGAACCAGACAGGTATATTCAAACTCCTGTGCGGGCATAGGTCTGCCAAAAAGGAAGCCCTGGATCAGTTCCGGAAAGAGCGTATCCAGACAATGAAGCTCCTCCTCGTCCTCTACCCCTTCACAGCAGACCCGGATCCGGGCACTGTGGGTCAGCTCCAGCATATTGCTGAGAAGCCGGTAATTATAAGCGCTCTTCTGGATCTGGCGGATAAAGCAGCGGTCAATCTTGACCTCATCCACCTCCAGACCCTTGAGATAGCTCAGGGAAGAATAGCCGGTTCCAAAATCATCAATAGAAACATGAATTTCCTTATTACGCCAATTAGAGAATATATTATTAAAATAATTATAATCCTGCAGCTGCATGCTCTCCGTAACTTCCACTGTAATATTTCTGCCCGGAAGCCCTGCCTCTCTGGCAGCTTCCACCACATCATTTACAATAGAAGCCTCTCTCAGCTGCACATAGGAAACATTGATACTGATGCTGAAATCCTCCTGCAGCTTTCTCCATCTGGCACACTGGGCAAATGCCTGCTGCATTACCCACTTCCCTACAGGAACGATCATGCCGCTCTTCTCCAGAATGGGGATAAACACAACCGGAGACATAAATCCATACTTTCTGGAACGATAGCGCAACAATGCCTCCGCACCGTGAAGCTTATATTCATTGGAGGTTACCTGGGGCTGATAATAAAGCTCAAAGCCCTCAAAATTGTTTCGGATGCTCTC
This sequence comes from Blautia sp. HCP3S3_B11, assembly GCF_052064435.1. Lineage (NCBI taxonomy): Bacteria > Bacillati > Bacillota > Clostridia > Lachnospirales > Lachnospiraceae > Blautia > Blautia sp. HCP3S3_B11. Next base: position 52,297 of record NZ_JBQHVP010000013.1, on the reverse strand, counting down.
CTTCATCTCCTGCTGAAGCTCAATCCTGGACAAGGTCTTGTTATAATCCTCCGAAGAAAAATACTCCATACGGTTCCTGCCAGCCTCTTTGGCACGACCCAGAGCATTTTCCGCATAGCTGATCAATATATTTACATCTTTTTCCTTTTCAAAAGGATAGCTGACAATTCCTGCTGAAAAGCTACACAGCGCCGCTGTCTTCTCCTTCACCAGAGCATAGAAATCCTCTGCATCCTTCTTGTTGTAGCCCACAAGATCCACTGCAAAATGATCCCCGTCCAGTCTGTAAACTGTGTTTTTCTCACCCTTCAGGCCTTCCAGAATCTCCGCACTCCGGATCAGAACATGATTACCATACTCACGACCCATCCGCTGATTCACATCCCTGAAGCTGTCAATCCCCAAAACTATCAGATGTCCACGGTGTCCCCGGGCAATCTTGCTGTTCAGATTATCCAGCATTTTATTGTAATTCAGCAGTCCGGTAAGCATGTCAACCTTTTCGGCCAGAACACGTCTGGACAGACAGCCCATCACTACAAAGGACTGATGCTTATGGTTCTTCAGCACCTTACCTCTGGCATTGATCCAATTCTTTTTGCCATAGCTGTCCAGATAGCGGAAATCAAAATCCATAGTCTCTTCATTGCCATCTGCAACATTTCCCAGCTGGCGCAGGATCATCTTGCAGTCATCGGGATAAGCCACAGCCTGCAGATCATCCATGGTATATGTACAAACATCATCTCCAGTGCTCTCACGGACAATGTTCAGTTCCCGTGCAAAATGAAATTTCTTCTCCCTGATATCCCACAGAAAGAAAAAATCACTTGTAGACTCATTCAGGAACAACAGCATTTTATAATAATCCTGTATCTGTTTCCTGTCGTTTGCATTTGTCATCTAAAATAACGTACGGATTATGCTCCCCCCCAATAATCCGCATCCTCCTTCTTCAAAACTCATCTCTACGATAGTGGGCTGTGACTATCTGTCACTCGTACTTTTTCTTTTGCGTCTCTGGCTGTACGCTTTTTCTACTTTATCTTCTACAGGTTCTCCGGTTTCTTCCGGGTATTCCGGCTCTACACTGTTCTCCGGTTCTGCATCCTCATCCTCTCTATGAGGTTTATTGATAGCAAACTGGATCAACATTCCCAGAAGAGCAAAGCCTGCACTGAGTCCGATCCCATATGGAAACTCAGCCAGACCTCCCAGTCTGCCCAGAGAGACCCCTGCTATCAGACCACCGATCAGGCTTGTGGCCACGATCAACACCTCCCTGCAGTACTTCACTGCCAGGGTGCCAAGTGCGATCCCGATGAGAATACAGGCAAAAAACGCTGCCGAGCTGGTAGGATGAATAAAATAAATACTCAGTGCCCAGCCAATACCGGCTGCCAGCAGGAATACACCTGCTTTATAAATCAAAAATGCAATGACTGCAAATATGATTCCTGTTATCAAAACTGCCACTCCCCAGACAGTCTTATCCTGAATGTCCATAGACCGGACACAGATAAAGGCCAGTACAGCTCCCACAAAGAAGCCTCCCACCATCATCCAGAACCGGATCAGGCGGTAGCCAAGCACACAGTTCAGAATACCCAGTACCAGAAGTACTCCGAAAATTATGGTATAAAACTGTGTAAACATATCAGAACCCATCAGCCTTTCGCCAAGCTGGGGCATATTGCCGAAAATATCTGTAAAATAACTCATATTCTGTCACTCCTTTTCAGTCATCTCCGGAAACTGCCAATAAACTTTTGATCTGCATGTCCCGGGCTTTCTCAAAACATCTGTCAGAACATATAATACATGGTATACATTCCGTCTATGACACCGTAATGATAAGAAATCTCCTGCAGACCATGCACTGTCATATAATACCTGGCAATCTCCTGTATCTTCTCCTCTGTGATCAGATCCTCATAAGCTGCTTCATAGGCATCTGCATTGCTGAACTTAAATCTGACCACAGCTGCATTGTTGTCTATTCTGAGCCTGCACAAAGCATATACAGATTCTCTGTCATAGCTGTCAAAGCAGGCACCGTTCATCACATAGAAATTTTTGTCCCAGGCTGTACAGGCCGGAACCTGAAATTCCTTCGATGGTGTATAATTCTTCTCATATTCCTGGGGAAAAGGACAGAGATAATCATAAATCGTAGTCTTGTGCTCAGCCAGTGAAACCGCATCCCCTTCCAGAAATTCCGGCTGGTCTCCATTGGTGGCATCCACATAATAGTACTGACCGTCCAGCTCTACAATATTCCAGGCATGTCCCTGGGTGCTGCCTGCTGCATCCCCCTCCACATAGATACAGGGGATATCCAGACGCTCCAGCAGATACTGGACTGCACCTGCATAACCGGCACACACTGCCTTTTTCTTCCAGAAAACTCCGGCAATGCTCTGGTCATCATCAGAAATCTCATAAGCTGTATGATCAATAATATAAGTATAAGCTGTCATTACCTTCTGGTAATCATCCGCCCCCTCCGGGATCTGGGCAGCCATTTCCTGATAAGCAGCCTCCATTGCCTGGGCGATCTCCCGGCACTGCTCCTCTGTATAAGTATAGCCCGGGGAAAATCTGCAGTAATCCCTGCCATCGTAAGTGGTCTTGAATACCTTTTCCCTGTTATGTATCCAGAAAATTTCCGGATGATCCTTCAGCACTGCGTGATAAACTCTGTCGATCTGGTCATCTCCGCCCAGAGACAGGTAGAAATTCTCCTCATGGGCCCGGACCCCCTTCAGGATCTCACGATAGCCCCGCTTCTCATCATCGTCCAGCAGATTAAAATAATATTCCTGGTGTCCCTGGTCTGTGGACTCCACCTCCTGTTTCTTCAGCGTACGCACCTCCACAGGATCACGCACAGCCCTCTCCCAGGTCATTACAGCACCGACGGCAAAAACCGCCACAATTACCGCCAGAAACAGACGAAACACCGGAAAATGACGTTTCTTCATTTCGTTTATCCCTTCTCACAGCTTTCCTAAAGCTTAACACAGAATCCATAAATTTACAATAAAATATCTTTATTCGAAATTATTATATAAACTTTACAACCATTCTTTAATTGTTTTTTCTGTTTCACCAAGGATTCTGCATTGCTCCATCAATTTCCTGTTGCAGTCCCTGTTGATATTGATCGTAACTACCTTTAACTCCAGATTAGGCTCTCCCTGCTGGTTTTCATAAGATTCTGACAGGCAGTTCGTCCATCTGTCCGGCATTTTCCGCTTTCCGTTATAGAATACAATAAAATTCGGTGCCGGTAATTTCAGCAATATGGATGAATACAGGGACTTCCTATCCACTAATTGTAAACGTTATAAGGTTACCATATGCTTCTTGTCCAGGCGGGCATATACCCACTCCCTGAAAAGAGTATAGATCACGGACACTGTCGGGATAAAGATCAGCATACCCACAAGTCCCATCAGGCTGCCGCCCAGGGTAACAGCCACCAGCACCCATATGGACGGAAGTCCCACAGAGCCTCCCACCACATGAGGATAGATCAGATTTCCCTCAATCTGCTGAAGGATCAGGAAGAGTCCCAGGAACAGCACCGCCTGCATGGGGCTTACCATAAGGATCAGGAAAAAGGAAATCCAGCATCCGATAATTCCTCCAAACAATGGGATCAGGGCTGTGAAACCGATCAGCACTCCCACCAGCATGGCATAAGGGAACCTGAAAATGGACATAGAAACAAAAAACATGCTTCCCAGGATCACAGCCTCAATACACTGTCCTGTAATAAAGCTGGAGAAAATCCGGTTGGACAGATTCCATACATGTGCCAAGTAGCGCACCGGCTTTTCAGGCAAAAGAGCATACAGGGCCTTTTTCACCTGACAAAGGAGCTTTTCCTTGGAAAGAAGTACATAGCAGGCAAACACAAAGCCAATGGATATATTCATAGCTGTGCTCAGCAGTCCCATGGTAATGGATACTGTGGAGGAAACAAAATTATCGACGCCGTTTTTCAGTACTCCAAGCATAGAATTAATAATCTTTCCCGGCTCAATGTCCAGAGACTGGGTCCACTTTATGATCTCCGGATTATTTTCAAATGTAGTATCGATCCACTTCTGGATCACCGGTATATTTTCCTCTATCTTTTTGGCAACACTCACCAGAGTTGCACCCAGCTCCGGCACTACCACCAGCATAACAATGATAAGCACACAGACCAGGAGACAAATGGAAAGCACCAGACTTACCGGTCTGGCAAGCTTCATGGCTGCTTTTTTCTGCTGCTTTACAGCCTTGCCAAAGAGATGCTTTTCAATAAATTTCATAGGCACATTCAGAATAAAGGCGATTCCGCATCCCAGAATAAACGGAATGAGAAAGCCCAGAAGTACCTTAGCTGTGCCGATCACAATATCCAGATGCTGGACACCCAGATACAAAAGTATGGCAAAGGCAATGAGATAACGTATTTTTTTCATGTTTTCCTTGTCTAACTGCATTTTATGTTTTTCCCTCTCTATTACGCAATGATATGTTTTTCTTTCTTATGATTCATACCCTCTCTGAGTTCTCATACAGCCTCCCATAACTTCCTTATAAAAAAAGTACAGGAGCTTCTGTCTTTTAGAAAACTCCTGCTTAAAATGAATAATGAAAATAAAAGCATGACTTTTCCGAAAGAACAGATCTTGAATCTGTATAGAAAATAAATGATTGGATTTGAAGAAATAAGAAAATATGCTTTTGCTTATATTAACACGGTTTGTCAGGCGTTACAAGGAATTTTTTTCGAAAACATTGGTCAATCGGATATTCGGTTACTGTTCACACAGGGACTTATTCTGTGTTATTATTTCAACATAATTGCAAAAAGTGTCTTGCATTTAACTTAACCAAATCAAGTAGGTCCCCTGCGGGGGTTGCGAAAAGCAATAGCAGTGGGTGGGAACCATTCACAAATTGCTTCCTTGTGAGACAGTTTTGTAATTCTTAAAAATTAGTAAGGTGAATCTATGCATAATAAAAATAAAGGTTTTACCCTGGTAGAGCTGATTGTGGCGATTTCGGTTCTGGCAGTTCTCATCGGAATCCTGGCACCGGCTTATACGAAATATGTGGAACGAAGCCGTGAGTCTGTAGATCTGACAAATGTTCGTGCAGCATATGATGAAATAGTGGCCGAAGTCACTCTGGAGGGAATAAGTACCACTACAATAAAGAAATCTGTACCACTGAAACAGAAAATCGAAGACTGACAGTCCTCCAGTACTGTCTCCATCGCAGGATATTCCAATCAGAACACAGCAAACTGGATAGGCATTCCCAAAGCGGGCGGAACCTGTGGAATCTACTTTGATGAGAATGGAAATGTTGTGTTTAACTGGGATTGGAAGAAGTATCCCTTTAAGACAGGGGATAATCCAAGAGACCCTCTTAAAAATTCCGGATTGCTTGAAGGGGACTTAAAAACCGTTAATTACTTTGAAATTGATTCCAACGCAAAAAAGTCTAAAACCGAAGATTCAGATTTGGTTAAGAAAATAAAAGAAAATATTGATTCTGACAGCCTGTTAAGAAAAGGAACCTGGGCTTATTATAAAAATTCTGATACCAAAGATAGCTATTATCTCTTTTGGACTTCTGTAGACACCAATGGTGTTGGAGCAGGTAAAGAAATCCCTGTTATTATCAGTACAGCAGACAACAAATATTATATTTCTAAAACAAATACAGTTGAGCGTCAAGTAAACCCCAATCGAGAAACCCCTAAATATGTAGCGATTGCAGATCGTGAAACAGGACACAATGGATATAAACACTATATTACTGATGCTCCAAAATACGACTCTTTAGAAGCTGCCTACGATGCATACGAAAAGGTAATTGCCGATAATTTTCCAACCTACCAAGACACACTCCCCAAATAGCAACTCAACTACAAAAGCCACAGACCGGTTTTGACACCAGTCTGTGACTTTTTTGTTCTCTGCCTATCTTCTGTCTGCACCGCTTTCCGTATAGTAGCGTTCCTTACTCTGATACATTCTTGCATCTGCAGCTTTTGAAATTTCATATGCACTATCCCAGTTTCTCTCTGTACTGAAAACCCATCCGTATGACACAGTCATTGAATCAACAAACTTTCCATGCCAGTTTGCCACATTGGAGTCAAAGCTATGTATCAGCTCTTCCACCTGGCTTGGATTCTCTGTAATGATCACTGCAAATTCATCTCCACCGATTCTGTATACCTTTCCATACTCATGAAAGCTGTTTCTCATACAATCTGCAGCTGCACATATAAGTTCATCTCCTGCCATATGCCCATAAGTATCATTTGCCCCTTTTAATCCGTTCAGATCTGCAGAAATGTATACCCATTCCTCACTAAGATTAAGCTTTTTCATATCATTTTCATATGCGTGCCTGTTTAAACATCTGGTAAGCTCATCCGTATTTGAGGTGTATATCAGTTTTTCTTTTTCCAGTCTTTCTTTCATCACTTTGGAAAACATATAGGTTATACAGCAGGATGCCAGTACCAAATATGCGCCTACTATAAAAATAGCAATCATGCCGCCCTGCTGATAAAATGAATCCTCTACAGTTACAAAAACAATATAGTTATCATTCTGGCGCATCATGCATCTGCAGTGCTTTCCATCCATTCTGATCTGTGTTACAGTCGCACCGTCATCACTGTCATGATTCGCTGATATCCCCACATCTTCCAGTTTTTTCTCTAATTTGCTACTGTCCGTGGCTCCTTCTATTATCTGTCTATCCCCATCTGCAACTATAATTTCTATGCCTTTATATACCGGCATTCCGGCAACTACATTGGAAATGTTATTCTGCTTTATTTCATTGAGAAGTCTCTTTGGCTCAATTCCCACCTGGATCATCTTGGTTCCGTCTTCATTCCAGGTGATGGCATACATCATTTTCTTTCCCTCTGCAGTATTTGGAATAACATCCTGGCACATGGTCAGCGATTTATTCTTACCTGCTGCCAATTCTAAAATAATATCAACCAATTCTTCCTGAATATAAATTAGCTCATATCCATTCAGCATCAAAAATACAAGCATTACATGCGCACCTAATCTCTTGTTTCCGTCAATCATTGCATGATTTTTCACTAATCAAAAGCATAATTGTGCCGCCTTAGCCTGAATACTTGGATAAAGTTCTTCTCCTCCAAATGACTGAAAAGGATTCAGCAATGCAGAATCCAGCATTCCTTCATCTCTAATTCCATCACTTCCACCAGTCACAGATATTAGCTGTCTATGCATCATTAGTACTTGTTCTTTGCTGAGAATTATCATTTAGCCAGCTCCTTATATGCTTCCATATTCTGTTTTATTAATCGTTCCGAAATTGTTGCCACATCTTCTACATCTGCTATTTTCTGTGCTTCTGCTTTACTAAAATCAATTACAAGATATCTGGGAACATTGTTCTTTAGGATTACTGCTGTTCCATGTTTATCAACAACTCTTGTGACCTTTGAAAAATTCTGGTTAGCTTCTGTAATTGATACCATTGTATTTGTATCTATTGTCATAATCTACACCTCTTTCTAAACATTATATGATTTTATCTAAAGCTTCTATCTATAGAAGACTCTTATTCTATCTAGAATACAACCTATTTTATTAAAATTTTCCGTCTGTCCTGTTGACGATCTGTTTCATTATACTGTTCAAAACGGCCCTCAATTTCTACCAGCATATTGGCATATTCTCTCAATTCATCACGAAGCTGTTCTTTATCCCGACACCTACTGCTACTGCTGTTATATATTCACAGATCCAGAACGCATTCCACACAGCACCTGCCCCGGCAAAATAGCACAGCAGATAAGCTACCGGAATAATCATGAAAATATATCTTAACAGTGAAATCACCAGGGACTGAGTACCTTTGCCCAGTCCTTCTAATGCACCTGAAGCTGTAACAGAGATGGCAGATGGGATGAATCCAATACTGATAACCTGCAATGCAGCAGTGCCAAGTCTTATAGTTTCCGGGTTCTCAGTAAACATTCCCATCAATGTCTCTGATGCTGTAAAGCAGATAATCGTTCCTGCCAGCATGATCATACCATTCAGCAGCACAGAAATCCCCAAAAGCTTCTTTACCCTCTTTATTTCTCCCGCTCCGTAATTATATCCTATCAGCGGACGCATTCCCTGAACAATGCCGCTTGCAGGCAGATATAAAAAAGTCTGAAGCTTATAATAGATTCCCAGAACCACTACATAGCTTCCGGAGAAAACAGCCAATATCTGATTCAGGAAAGAAATTTTATTTCCTGCTGTCAAGGCTTTTATCCATTTTACTGTAAAAAGCCACAGGCTGGGTGGGTTCCAGTCTGTGACCCCAATGTGCAAACCGTGCTATTTTCCAGCAATATAAATATGTATTATTATACCACTTACTCATCATACAGTACAATAATAATATTTGTTACTGTTCACTCTGTTCACAGCAACACGCTTCGTGATGCACAGACTTTATGCTAATCGCATAAAGTCGCGCGGTATGTCTCGGGTTTTCTGTGACCTTCGTTCGCAAAAAACACCTCGCGGGATATTACCAGTGAACAGTAACTAATATTTTTTCTTTATTTCATACCCCCTCTGGTTTTGTTGACAATCCACATATGAAAGGGTACACTTTCATTATCAGAAATAAAGGAATGGAGGACGTAGCGATGAAGATACTTCTGATCAACGGAAGCCCAAAAGGCAAAAGAAGTAATTCATTAAAACTTGCATACAGCTTTATTAAGGGATTAGAAAACGGATGTACGAGTAATAAAGAAGAGTTATCTGTTGATGAACTGCATATAGCTTCAATGAATATAGGTGCGTGTAAGGGATGCTTTGCATGCTGGCAGAAAACACCCGGGAGATGCTGTATAAATGATGATATGCAAACAGTCATTAAAAAACTGATTCGTGCTGATCTAATTTTATGGTCTTTTCCACTGTACTATTTTAATGTTCCCGGTATGTTAAAGAATTTGATCGATCGTCAGCTTCCTATGAGTCTTCCTTTTATGAGTTCAAGGCAGGACGGATACGGAAGCGGCAGTCATGATGCCAGATATGATACGGAAGGCAAGAGACACGTATTAATCTCTACCTGTGGTTTTTATTCTGCCGACGAAAATTATGACAGTGTATTGCGGATGTTTGACCATTTCCTTGGCAGAGGAAATTATACGACCATTTTTTGCGGTCAGGGAGAATTGTTTCGTGTAAAGGAATTGTCAGTGAGAACAAATGAATATCTTGCTGCAGTAAAATGTGCAGGCACTGAATATGCAATGACAGGAGCAATATCGAAAGAAACAGATGCTGTGCTCCATACACTTTTATATCCCAGGGATGTATTTGAAAAAATGGCAGATGCCAGCTGGGGTATTAACAAAACGACCGGCGAGAAAGAACCTGAGGATCTTGTATTTACCCGGCAAATGGCCGCCCTTTACAATAAAGACGCCTATGACGGAAAAGAACGCGTACTTGAGATACATTTTACCGATTTGGATCATACGTATCAGATTCGACTTAACCAGACCGGAAGCCAGATTTTTACAGATGGAAGCCTTTCTCCAACTACTCGCATCGATACACCTTTTTCTGTATGGTCAGCTATTTCTCGTGGAGAAATTGGTGGCGCAGAAGCATTGGGAAAACAGATGTATACGGTATCCGGCGATTTCTCCTTAATGATCAATTGGGATAAATTCTTTGGAAACACATCTGCGGTTAAAAATCCTGAGAAAAAATCCCCAAACATGATTGAGAAGAAAAATCCTTCTATGATGACAATGCTTATACCATGGATTGCCTTTTGGACTGCTGTTTCTATCACTCCTAAAGTGGGGGCTTTGATAGCTCTTATCGTAGTGGCAGCCATACCGTTTATTATGAGAAATCATGAATTTGAGATCTGGGATCAACTCTCTATGATAGCCGTTGCTGTACTTTCCGCAGCAGCAAATGTAACCGGGAATGGAGATATTCCTACAAATATAGGATATCTTGTGTTTGGATTGTTCTGGCTGCTTTCATGCCTGACAAAAGAACCTTTATGCGCTGCTTATGTAAAATACAATTATGGTGGTGAAAGTGCACATCAAAACCCTCTCTTCATGAAGACAAATTATATTCTTGCAGCGGCATGGGGATTGTTATATGTACTGACAGCAGTCTGGACCTTTCTGCTTAGAGGAGCCGGGTTTGGAAATCTGCTTATCATTGTAAACAATTTAATTCCAATCTTGATGGGATTTTTTACAATATGGTTTGAAAAATGGTATCCCGCAAAGATAGCAAGAGGCAAGAGAAAAGAAGAAAACTCTGCCTTATAAACATGATTCCGGTTGACCTCATATAGCATAAGTTCTATTACGGTCATCTATAGCCATGATTCGGCTTGACTTTATATAACATAATCGCTGTTGCAGTCAACCAGAAAGATGATTCAGTTTGACTATATATAATGAAAGTACAATCTAACAGAAAGTCACAGGCTGGGTAGGCTCCAGTCTGTGACTCAGTTAGATTTTTATACTTTCTTTAGAAAACTTTTAAAACAAATTTCGTTTCTTTATTTTCCCGACAGAGGGTGCGACCCCGCCTGGTATCCTATAAGCCGGCTTTACACAGCTTTGCGTAAACGCCATCTTTATCCATCAGTTCCTGATGTGTTCCCTCTTCTGTAATTCCATCCTCTGTAAGGACAAGGATTCTTCTGGCATTGCGAATTGTAGAAAGTCTGTGAGCAATTACAAAAGTAGTTCTGTCCTTTGCAAGACGCTCCAGCGATTCCTGAACCACCTTCTCACTCTCATTATCCAGCGCAGATGTTGCCTCATCAAAAATCAGAATAGGCGGATTCTTCAGAAAAGCTCTGGCAATGGAAAGACGCTGTTTCTGTCCTCCAGAGAGCTTCACTCCACGCTGCCCAATATCTGTACCATAATTATCCGGCATTTCCATAATAAAATCATGAGCATTTGCCAGCTTAGCCGCCCTGATAACATCCTCGTCTGTAGCATCCGGACGTCCATAGCGAATATTTTCCATAATATTTCCGGCAAACAGATACACATCCTGCTGCACGATTCCTATGTGATCACGCAGATCCTTCAGTTTGATCTTACGGATATCTTTTCCATCCAGATAGATTGCTCCTGATGACACATCATAAAATCTGGGGATCAGACTGCAAAGAGTAGTCTTTCCGGCGCCTGAGGTACCTACAAGAGCAACATAGTCACCAGACTTTACTTCCAGATTCACATTAGAAAGCACCTTCTCATTATGGTCTTCATAATGGAATGATACATTCTCAAAACGAATATCTCCATCCACATGTTCCAGAGGAACAGCATCCGGTGCATCTTCAATATCCGGTGCAATGGACATCATTTCCAGGAAACGGTCATAACCGCTGTAACCATTCTGGAACTGTTCAGTAAAATTCACCAGCTTCGTAACGGGCTCAGTAAAATTATTGATATATAAAAGAAATGTCACAAGGTCTGTAGCGCTTAAATTTCCAGATGCCAGGAACACAGCACCGGAAACAAGTGCTGTTACCGTGATCAATGTAGTAAAGGCATCCATTCCTGCATGATAGCCTGCCATATAGCGGTAAGTCACACGCTTAGAATCCACGAAACGCTCATTTCCTTTACGGAACTTCTCAATCTCACGCTTCTCATTTCCAAAGGATTTTACCACCCTGATTCCGGAAAGGCTATCCTCGATCTGACTATTGATCTCACCCATGCGCACACGATTCTCTTTAAATGCACTTTTCATTTTCTTATTGTAGATCAGCGCGTAGATCAACATGATGATCACAACAGCAAAACACAGCAACGCCATCTGCGGCTTTACATTCAAGAGAATGATCAGCGCTCCGAACAGCTTGATCACGGAGATCAGAATATCCTCCGGTCCATGATGAAGAAGCTCTGTAATATCAAAAAGGTCACTTGTAATACGGGAAAGCAACTGTCCCACCTTCTGGTTATCGTAGAATGCAAAAGAAAGCTTCTGATAATGGCTGAAGATCTCATTTCGCATATCGTGCTCAATATAAGCACCCATCATGTGACCATAATAGGTGATAAAATAGCGGCTTCCCAGCTGCACCAGGATCAGCAGCAGCATTCCCACACCTATTTTCAGAATGATAGTCTTAGCTTCCACCGCTGATAACTCGCTTACCGAATTCATAATATAGCGGACCATCAATGGAATAACAAGGGTAACTGCCGCCCCTAGAAATGCAAAAAACAAATCTGCAAAAAATAATCCCCTATATGGTTTGTAATAGCCAGCAAGCATCTTCAGCTTGCCAGGCTGTTTTTTCTCTTGTTTCATGTGATTCTCCTCCGCTTTTACTGCTATATTTTTATTAGCCAGCAGCAAAAATTTTCATACAGAATTTATTATAAACCGACTGGGAGTGTTTTGTCAAAATGCTTCTGCAAATATTTTCTCCAGAATGGATTGTATTATAAAGACGAGCCCTACATACCTTAGGAATCCAAATGATCCTGCTCGATTCATAGGGAAAGTCGCAGCAACTGAAGATGGAGAAGCTGCAAAGATTCACAATTATCTGGACACAGAAAAGATCGAACAGGAAGCCTTATATGATGACAAGACCGGCTTTTCTTCAAGACGATATACGCATAAAAGCCCATTTCCTTATCTGTTTCCTTGCATTAGTGATATATCGTTACCCCTTGAAAGAGACCTGGAAAATGCCCTCAGCTGCTTACACACGAGACAAGCTAACCGATGCATTGCACACTGTTTACGGCTTTGAAACGGATTATAAATTTATCACCAAAAGGCAAATGAAAAACATTCAGAAAAAAAGTAAAGGCCGGAAATAAAATACTATATTCCAAAGCTTCTATTTTTTCTTTTTCAGCAGAATCTGCTCTTTGACGTTCTCTTTCTGTATTTTTGCGTTCCTTTTCTGTATTCTTGCGTTCAGCTTCCTGACCTTTTTCATACATGATCGTATCTCTCTCAAATCCCTTCATATAACTCAACGACACCTCCCCGTCCCGCTTCACGATATCCACCATCTTCTGGATATCTTTCAGTGTATCATTTACTGCGTTTGTCTGGGTTGTGTTCTCCATATAGCTTAAAAACTGCCGGAGTTCTTCGGATATGTCATCACCCTTAGTATACAATACGGTTGTCTGTGCACCATCATCGTATGGCATTTCCGGTTCTTCCACACACATATTTCGTATTGTATATTTCACTCTGTCGTAACCAAAAGGATCGTAATTACAGATAAAGATCACGTATACTCTCTTTAACTTTCCAAAATCCTCTCCTGATTTCAGACTGCGGCTGTCTATGATGGCATGATAAAAGCGGATCCTCTGTGGAAATCCGTATTCAATCCCCCATAGGATTTCTGTGCGATCACTTTCAGATTTCGAAACTCCTTGTTAAACAGAAGTTTCAGGATCTTTCGTGTAAACTTCTCTCCCATTTCAGGATATGTCATCATGGCATTGAAGAGAAAATCATCCAGCAGGTTCTACTCTTCCAGTTTTTTTCTTTCATTCTGCATCTGCATGCTCCTTTCCTTATGATGGAGGAAACAGCATCGTTTCTACAGAATTTATGTGTGCCGTTGCCGACAGGGGGTGCGACCCCGCCAGGTCCCCCATACCGGGTTTTACTATTCCAATTTGTTCTAAAACATGTTATACTAAAAAAGCTGTCGAACCTCCAGCAGAAAGGAGGTGGACTCCATGGAAGAAATTCTCACCACATTTCTTGTCTCTGTTATAGCAGGCGTAGTTAGCTACTACATATGCAAATGGCTGGACAGCAGACGATAGACAGCAACAGTCTAAACGGAATAGCTCACCGCAACGAGCAAGAAAGCCCTCAGAGCTGGCACTCTGAGGGCTTTTGCTTTGCTTCACGGAATCTCACCACATTCCTTAGCTACTGTTAGTATATGCGCAATGTGCCAAAAAGTCAACCCAAAAATAATGGGTGTATTATAACCAGAAAAAACGTTCCAGTCTGTGACTCAGTTAGATTTTTATACTTTCTTTAGAAAACTTTTAAAACAAATTTCGTTTCTTTATTTTCCCGACAGGGGGTGCGACCCCGGGAGTTTGACAGTTGAATTATAGAAAAAATGCTTGCAGGTCGCATAAAACCTGCTTTTTTTATGTCAAATTTATCGTTTTATTCTATTGCATTTTATTGTAATGTATGATAAAATAAGGTATGGAGGATTTTTTTATGCGAGTTACGACATCCAAATCAAAAAATTCAGAATCCTTTTATATTTCGAAAGGATACATCAACAACAAAGGGGTTAGTACTTCTGTGATTGTTCGTAAACTTGGAACACTCAAAGATTTACTTCCTGAGCACGGGCCGACTCGTGATGATGTTATGAAATGGGCTAGAGAAGAAGCCAGATTGGAAACAATAAAATACAAAAAAGAGCAACAAACTAAATCTGTTCAAATAACTTTTCATGCTGACCAAAAGCTTGATTATAATCAGCAGGTCTTTTATCGGGGAGGATATCTTTTTCCGCAGGCTTTTTACTATCGTCTTCATCTTGATAAGACTTGTCGAAAGCTTCGGGACAAACATAAATTCAAATTTGATATCAATGCCATTCTTTCTGACCTGATCTATGCCAGGATTTTGGAACCGGTAAGCAAACGTTCTTCATTTAAAGTAGCTTCTGAATTTTTGGAAAAACCTTCCTATCAGCTGCATGACATATATCGGGCTCTTGATGTATTAGGAAACGAATGTGATTTTATTCAAGCCGAGGTATACAAAAACAGCCATCTCCTTGGAAAGAGAAATGATAAGATACTCTATTATGATTGTACAAACTATTTTTTTGAGATCGAGCAGGAAGATGGTGACAAAAAATACGGTAAATGTAAAGAACACCGTCCAAATCCAATCATACAGATGGGAATGTTTATGGATGGAGACGGCATCCCTCTTGCATTCTCACTTTTTCCAGGAAATGCAAATGAACAGACTTCATTAAAACCTCTGGAAGAAAAAGTGCTTCAGGATTTTGGCTGCACGAAATTTATCTACTGCAGCGATGCAGGGCTTGGTTCAGAAGCCATTAAAAGAATTAATCATTCAGGAGAACGGGCATTTATCGTTACTCAGTCTATTAAAAAGTTAAATAAAGAGGATAAAAAATGGGCACTGGATAAGACAGGCTTCAAGCGTGTCTCGGATGATTCACCGGTTGATCTTTCAAAGATTCCAGAAGACGATACTGGGTTATATTATAAGGATGAGCCTTATACTCCGCATTCCCTGCACCAACGTCTTATCATCACATACTCTCCTAAATATGCCAAATATCAGAAAGCAATACGTGATGCTCAGGTGGAGCGTGCTGAAAAAATGCTCAAATCCGGGAAAATAAAAAAAGAACGAAGAAATCCAAACGATCCAGCCAGATTTATCGGAAAGACCGCTGTTACTGAAGATGGGGAGATTGCAAAGATTGAAAACTATCTGGACACAGATAAGATTGAAAACGAAGCACTTTATGATGGATTGTATGCAGTAACAACAGATCTGCTGGACGATGATGTAAAAGATATCTTGAAAGTAAGTGAGGGACGATGGGAAATCGAAGAATGTTTCCGCATCATGAAAACCGATTTTGAAACCAGACCAGTATATCTTCAAGATGAAATACGCATCAAAGCGCATTTTTTGATCTGTTTTCTTTCATTAATCATCTATCGTTATCTGGAAAAGAGTTTAGGAAACATTTATACTTGTGAAACAATTTTGGACAAACTCAAAACCATGAATTTTGCTGATGTACAGGAACAGGGATTCATTCCTCTGTATACACGGGATAAATTAACCGATACTTTGCATTCGGTGTGCGGTTTTGAAACAGACTTTCAGTTTATTACGAAAAGTCAGATGAAAACGATTCAGAAAAAAAGTAAGGGCAGGGAATAAATTACCATATTTCAAAACGAGAGCAAAACACCTCGCAACCAGCATAAACACTGGGTTTGCGAGGTATTTTAATCTACTTAAGTGTCAAAGATGAGAGTATATGCGCAATGTGCCAAAAAGTCAACCCAAAAATAATGGGTGTATTATAACCAGAAAAAACGTTCCAGTCTGTGACTCAGTTAGATTTTTATACTTTCTTTAGAAAACTTTTAAAACAAATTTCGTTTCTTTATTTTCCCGACAGGGGGTGCGACCCCAACCGGTCCTGTCCACCAGACGTTCCTCATGATGAAGGAATGCTTCTGCGACTACCCCTGCATCCAGGAAAGTAAGAGAACGAGAGTCCCAGTTCCAATCCAATATATCTCTTTATATTAATCTAGCTCAAAAAGCTGACGCTGTTTTAATGAAACTGATGTCACTGATGAATTTTCTTTTAATTCACCATAAAGAGCTGCCTTACTTGTAACTTTAACATAAAGATTACAGTTATTCTTATAATTTCCACCTGATTCCCACAGATACTGTTCAATATCTGATATACTGATCTTATACGCATCATTATCTCTGTCTTTCAGATGGAATAATCCGTCTGAAGTATCCAGAGTAACTACATCCGCATTCTTATTATACGGAATCATTTTTCCAATTACGGAATTAATAGGTACGCTGCCCTCTATACTGTTGCCACCGATATAAAATTCAACAGTCATGTCCTCTTTATCCTGATCCTCCTGACTGAGACTGGAACTGATCATATTATAATCCTTTATACTAATATAAAAATCCATATCTTTCTCCAGAGTATTGGCATCCGTTTGAGTCCAGCTTGTCTGATCCGTCGCATAATACCGGGTTTTTTCCACCTGCGCAGCAGGATTCAGGGTTTTTACGAAATCTACATAAGGACTAACCGCGGTGATGTTTGCAGCAGCTACAATTGCATTAACAAAAAGATCTACTTCATCTTTTCCGGTAACCTTTCTGTGTCCAACACCTGTATAGATAACATTACCACGACTATAAAAATAATAGTTATTTCTTACATCATTAGGCGAATTCTGATAATAATTTCCACTCAGGCAATACCAGACTACAATATCGTTCTTTCCATCACTGACTCCATTAATATCAAGATCTTTTTCCAGTGCCAGCTGATAATACTGTCCATGAGTGTTCGCAACGGTATATGTCTGACTGACCCCATCTTTTAATTTATAAGGATATTCTGTAATAATTCCATCATTTACTTTTGTGATACTATTTACTTCATTCCCGGCTTTCATTTTGGTAATTTCTTTATTGGTATATCCCTGCGTCTGCATATAACTCTGAGAACGATTAGAATTCGTAACATAAGCTACATCACCAACCATCTGTTCCATATAATCAAAATCCACATCTGATGCATTTGCAGACAACATATTTCCGGCTTTCAGAAGGCTTGAGATATTGGTATTTCCCCCTTTAATTGAATATGCCTCATCATTTGTAATTCCATAACGGTCAAGTCCTGCTATACTACGAAACAGAGAATTAAGAGAATATCCCCAGTCCTTTCGGTTAATAGAGTTCTTCCATAACCAGCTGTCTTTAATTTGTTTTCCATCTTCTGTTATCGGCTCATTATTAAATTCCTTATAATTCCAATTGATATTCGATGTAGTATCATGAGTGAAAATAACACTCTTGCCATTCTGTATAAATCTTTTTATATTATCTACCGCACCGTCTGTATTATCTATATTTTCATATACATCTCCAAATCCCAGAATCAGCATATCCTTTCCATCTAGCAGAGATTGTTTTTTATCTATGGTACCATTTTTTAACTGCTTCTGATTATCTACATACTCTGTAACTGTTTTTGTTTGAATATTCAACGTAAAATCTTTCACAGCAGACATTTCTTTATAAAACCAGCTGCTATGATTCTTCCAGTCATTCTCCAAATTCCAGGTAGCAAGCGTTTTCTCACCTCCGGATGGTACAGATGGTATAATCTGTAAGACGTTAACTATCTGTTTTCCATCTTGCTTGTTACGCTTGGAATATCCGGTTACTGAAGTTCTAACGCTGGAATTGGAATTACTTACCAGCTGTAATTTCCAGTTAATAGCTTTGAAATTTTTCCGAATTTAGCAATGCCCTGTTTCTGATACGGCTAAGCTGCCCGCATACCGATCACTGATATTTTCAGGTATGCTAAATGCTGTATCTAATATATATCAAATACAGCAGAAAACCGGAATCATATTATAGACATTACTATTCTCTTATCTTCAGATTTTTATGCTACTGTTCACTTCGTTCTCAGTAACATTTTCTATTGATTCAAACTTAACATATCTTGTATAGTTTGTCAATTTTTGTTTCCCTATTTGCACATATTTTTCATATTTTTCAGACATATCCCGCAGATTATCAGGCAAAAAGCTCAAGTTTAGCTTTAACGTTTCAGTTCTAATGCTGATGGTTTATTCCGGAAATATATAGAAAACGCAAAAAGGCAAAAGCCCTGGGCAGTAAGTTCTGTCAGGCGCTTTTGCCTTTCTTATGCTATTTAATTTCCGAGCAGTTATTCGGTGTAGAGCCACGTAGTGAAAGCGGATGATTTTATCCGATTGACTTATTTCGCCTTAAATACTGCAACATCCTCTGTAGACAGATCAATCTTATCGGAAATGATAGAAGTTGTCTGCTTAGAAGAATCCGGTGCTGTCAATCCTGTTGCGGAAGAGTTTGCAGAACCGCTGTTCTTCATTGCATCCTGCAGGGTATTGCTTACAGTTACATTTGAACTGAAGATATCTGTGCCGGAACTGATTGCTGTGCTGCTGCTCTGCATCTCCTGTACCTGCTCAGAAGTCGGATAGAAGGATGGCTGACGGATATATCTGAAGCTTGCACTATATGCCTCACCTACCGTTACACCATTCTTTCCGGAAGAACAATGTACTGCGATCCAGTCACCTGCGTCTGTCTTACCGCAGAGAATACCTACATGGTTATCGCTTCCTGCTTCTGGTCCTTTCTGGAATACGAGATCTCCAGGCTGTGCATCAGCTTCGCTTACTACGTTTGCTTTCTCCCACTGGTCTGAAGTTCCGTCTCCTACGGCTTCCTGCATAGCTTTGTCCTGATATCCGTTGATTACTGCCCAGGTAACAAAACCGCTGCAGTCCAGACCATATGCACGAATTGTACCGGTACTCTTGCTTCCTTCAGCGGATACTGTCTCAGATGTTCCCCAGCTTGGATCTTCTCCGATTACTGTGGATTTACCACCCCAGAAATATCCAACCTTACCAACCAGTGAATAAGCTGCGGAGATAACATTTACTCTCTCCTCAGAAACATCATCACCAACGCTCTCACGGATGAAGCCATTTGCCGCTGTTACAACCGCGCACAGAAGCTTGCAGTCTGTTTCTACATATTTCTTAAGAATTGTACGGTCTTTCTTGGCAATTTTATTCTTCTTGATATAGTAGTTGATCTTACGGTTACCGTATGTAACGTGAGTAATATTCTGCTTGTCTCTTACGATCGGATTCATCTCTGCGAAAATCTTCGCCAGATCTTCCTTACAAGAGGAATCAAGTGTAAATTCTGTCTTGCCGTCTTTGCTCTGCTGGTATACATATACTGCAAGGATATCCTGCCAGTTTCTTACCAGAAGACTGTCTGCGGATGTGGTGGTCTTGCTGCCGTCAGTGTCGCTGGCATCTGAAACTTTATTCTTCTCTTTATATTCTTTCTCGATTTCGTCCATAACAGTGGCAAAATCATCTGAGAAAGTCAGATTGTAATTGCTCTTTAAGCTGTCCAGATAGAAATCCTTACCGGCATGGATATTAGATGCATAGTATACCGGAGTTCCAGTCTGCGCTGTGCTGGTGGTATTATCTGAAAATGAATTGTTTGTGTTGCTGTTTGTGTTATTCTTCTGCTGTTCTTCTAACTGGGCAATCTTAGCCTCTGCCTGAACCAGAAGATTATAATTGGAAACCTGTGCTTTCTCTTTATCAGAAAGGGCATTGTAAGCTGTACGGATACTCTGAACAATAGATTTCTTCTCCAGAGTTACTTCCTGCTCATTCAGTTCAGTAATTCTTTTGATCACATCCTGTGCTGCCGCTGTAATCTGATCTGCCGGTGTCGGTGTAGGATTTACCGGTGTAGGCGTCGGATCCACCGGTGTCGGTGTAGGATCTACCGGTGACGGAGTCGGGTCTACAGGAGATGGTGTCGGATCTATCGGATCTGGTGTAGGATCTACAGGATCCGGAGTTGGGTCTGCCGGTGCTGGTGTCGGGTCTGCCGGTGTCGGTGTAGGAACTTCAGGTTCTGAACCAAAGTCGCTGGAGTCGCTGAAATCTGAACTGCCGTCTTCTGATGTATATGCAGGTACTTCCTCCGCTGCAAGTATGGACGCAGGACCGGATAATACCATACCTGACATCAATGTCAGACATAAGAACTTGGTAAGATACTTGTTTTTCATATATCTAAATTGCTCCCTTCTTACTCTAAGCATGTCCTTATCCCCCTGTCAGTAAGGGCATACTGTTTATTCTTTCCTATCACTCAACAGCATTAATTATGCTGTTTGTAAGTTTATTTATATTTTTTACTAAAACATTAACCTGTTTTATTCTAGCATAATCATTTTGCGAAATCAACCGCTGTGGCCGGTCAATTTCCTCATTTAACCAAAATTCATTTTTTCGTCACATTTTAACCAAATCAGGTAAGTACAGCAAACTTTATTTGCTGTACTTACCTGCATCAGAAAGAGCAACGCTCTTTCTGATAAACTGCGGAGCAGTTATTTGGTTATGAGCAAGTAGCGAAGCGGATTGCGAATTCATCTTCTCTCAAATAAACTGCGGAGCAGTTATTTGGTTATGAGCAAGTAGCGAAGCGGATTGCGAATTCATCTTCTCTCAAATAAACCGCGGAGCGGTTATTTGGTATAGAGCCATACAGCGAAGCGGATTGCGAATATTGGTCGCGCACAAAGAGACTGTGTGTAAAAAAGCTGTGCAGAAATTTCTCCCGCACAGCCTCTCCTTATTTTATCAGCATGTATTTTTTCGCTTCAGGCTGCCTGTGCAGTCTTTGCAAAACTCTGTCCGATGCAGATCTGTACCAGCCCCTGGATTACCTGAAAACACATGTTCAGAATGAAGCGAATATCTTCTTCCACGCAACGAAGTTTATTAAGATATCTCTCATGATTTGCCTCAATATAATCGACCAGTGTGGAAAAATCTGCAAAACGTATCGCAGGTTCCAGATATTTATGCGCTTCTCCCTGCTGTATACAGGCTTTCAGTCTGTTCTTGAGCACTTTCTCATAATGGTTATGCTGAGCAAATGTGCCCGTATATGTCTTATTATGAGGAAAAGTAAAATAATCCGCCATATAGTGGATCACTTCGCCGAACCGACGCCAGTAAACTCTCTGGTTGCTCTCATCCAGTCTGACATCTGCCAGTTCTCTCATTCTTCTCTTGACATCCTCAAATGTTCCGTAGAACTCATGTCTCTTAGTAATGAAAGACGGCTTGATATCCGGCAGAATGCTGCCCAGGCAGAAAGCCTTTCTGTGAGACTGCAGGCTTGCTGTGGTCTGCATCTGATCCGCAAGATACCTTGCTAATAAAATATGTGATTTTTTACGCAATTTTCTTCCTCTTTCTTTCTTGTGAGAAACTATTGTCCGAATCTGCAGCAGCTGTTTCAATTTACTGTTTCATAAGATATCCGGATAAGTGCTGGTCATCTGGATATCCGAATATAAAAATGTATGTTTTGAAGCATTTTGTTACCGATTGAGTGAACAATAACTAAACTATAACCAACATAGTATACTATAACAGGTTTATACATAATATTCAAATAAAAATTTTGTAAAATCTGATCCAGCCGATTATTGCGTTACCGCTTATTGCTTATTCTGATAATTGTCTTAATAATTCCAGATCGCTGTCTTTCACCTTGAGATTTGTCTCGATTTTCTCTCCTTCAGGAGTGATAAATGCAATCTCAATAATGCTTCCCTCTCTGATTCCCTTGCGTGAAACCGCCTGACAGAATGCAGGGAATTTCGGATGGTTTCTTTTGAAGGTGTTCCACGCACCTGTAAACTTCATCATATTTCCGATATTCATTGTATCTGGTATATCCTTTCTATTCTTAGATTACCCCGTTTTTTACTTTTCGAGATCTGCCAGATATCATAACATACTTCATGAAGTTTGGCTACATTATCATATAATTAAGTGTCCTGTACAACCGGTAAAAATTTTCGTTCAGTTCTTTTACGTTTAGCATTTTGCCTTATATGTTGTCTGTTGAATTTTGCAATCAACTACATTATAAAAAGCCTCCCAGATTAACTCCAGGAGGCTTTCAGTGTCACCACTGTATCAGCATTATAATATTTTTCTTCTTTCGTGTACTCTTCTTTAAGCAATGGCATTTCTAATCACCTCCCCGTGTGTTCTATTTACGTGTGTCAAATATCCATACTTCCGAAATCAATTACAAAATCATCATAGATTCCCACTTTGACAGAATCCTGTAAGGTGTATTGTTCCATCTCACCTAATTCAAAATTATACACGACAATCAGGTTCTTCGATGGATCAACAATCCAATATTCACGCACTCCTGTATTCCTGTATTTGAATAATTTTGTATAATAATCCATCTGTTTACTTGCAGGTGACACAATCTCAATAATCCAGTCAGGCGCACCCTTACATCCTCTATCATCAAGCTTATCCGGATCACAGATAACAGAAATATCTGGTTCTACATAGGTATTACTTCTTTCATCCAGATATACAGCAAACGGCGCTGCATATACCTCACACTTTCCTTTATGTGAACGAATATATTCACGAATGATACTGGAAAGATCCATTGATATTTTCTGATGTTTTCGGCTTGGCGGTGCCATCATATACATATGACCGTCAATCAGTTCTGCTCTTTCTCCATCTGATAAAGCATATATATCATCTATAGTATATGTTTCTTCCTTCAATAATGGCATATTATCACCTCCAAGTGAGTTTGGTTATTGTACATTATAATATAGATTATGTCTGTTCAGCAACCTGTTTTTTGATACCTTTAGATCTCACTGAAATCCGGTGTTCCATACAGGTCAAATGGAGTTGACTGATAAACATAATAATTCAGCCAGTTTGTATAGAGGTTGTTTGCATGAGCTCTCCACATAAGAAGTGGTCTGTTCTCCGGGTTATTGTCTTTGTAGTAGTTCTCAGGTATCTCTATCGGAAGGTTTTTGCTGACATCTCGCTTGTATTCTCCGTCAAGTGTCACGCGGTCATATTCCGGATGTCCCATTACGAAAATCTTGCGGCCACCGTCTGCCATTGCGAGGAAAAGTCCTGCTTCTTCTGATTCTGCAAGTACTGTCAGTTCTTTACAGTTATGGATATCTTCGATTGGCACTTCGGTGTGTCTGGAATGTGGTGCAAGGAACATATCGTCAAAGCCTCGTACCAGCGGGATCTTACGATTCAGCACTTTATGCCAGAAAAGGCCGAACATTTTTTTATCCAGTTTACGTTTCTTCAGGCCATAGTGATGATAAAGTCCAGCCTGGGCAGCCCAGCACAGATAAATCGTAGATGTCACATGATCATTCGTCCAATCCATAATCTCTACCAGTTCGTTCCAGTAGTCCACTTCTTCAAACTCCATCTGCTCTACCGGCGCGCCTGTGATGATCATTCCATCATACTTATTATCCTTTAACTCCGGAAATGTCTGATAAAATTTATTCAGGTGACTCATGGAAGTATTCTTGGATTCATGGCTCTGTACCGCCATAAATGTTACATCCACCTGAAGCGGTGTATTGGAAAGAGAACGAAGAAGCTGAAGCTCTGTCTCCTCTTTCAGAGGCATCAGATTCAGAATAAGGATCTGAATCGGGCGGATATCCTGATGGGACGCACGGGATTCATCCATTACGAAAATATTTTCTTTTTCCAGAATTTCTTTTACGGGCAGATCACCCTGTATTTTAATTGGCATTTTTCTTTTCTCCTGTTGTCTTATTTTTTATTTACACTCACTGCTGTGCCATCTTAAGGAAGTCTTCCTCCGAAAGAATCGGAATTCCCAACTCCTTAGCTTTCTTATTCTTGGAAGAATTAGAAGCCGTATCATTATTGATCAGGTAATTCGTCTTAGATGTCACAGAGCCTGTAACCTTGCCTCCCAGTGATTCAATAAATTCCTTCGCCTGCGCTCTGTTTGCAAAATGTTCTACGCTTCCGGTGATAACGAAATTCATGTTCCAGAAAATCTGCTCGCCGGTCTTTTCTTCTTTCTTGATGATCAGGTAGCTCATCAGATGATCCAGTTTCTTATTATTCTCTTCTTTTGCAAAATAATCTGTCAGGCTCCTGGCAATCACCGGCCCAATAGTGTCAATGGAGCTGACCTCTTCTTCATCCGCATGGCGGATTTTCTCCAGGTCATCATCAAAATGGCGGCAGATTACTTTTGCATTTGCAAGTCCGATATTTGCAATTCCCAGACTGTAGATTACTTTTGCCAGAGTCGTCTCTTTTGCCTTATCCAGGCTGGCAATCAGGTTCTCAAAGGATTTCTCCCCGAATCCATCCATCTCTACGATCTCATCTCTGTGTTTCGCAATCTCAAAAATATCTCCGAAATCATGGATAAATCCTCTGGCAATAAATTTCTCCAGTGTCGCTTCAGACAATCCATCTATATTCATGGCATCTCTGCTTGCAAAAAGGGCAAAGGATTTAATCTTCTTGGCTGCGCAATCCGGGTTTGTGCAATAAAGTGCTTCTACATCATTCACCTTCTGAATCTCTGTGGCATGTCCACAGGCCGGACAGGTTTCCGGTATCTCCAATTTACTGCTGCGGGTAAGATTCTCTGCAATCTGTGGAATGATCATATTCGCCTTGTACACCGTGATTATATCTCCGATACCGAGTTCCAGTTCTTTTACAATGCTGACATTATGCACACTGGCACGGCTGACAGTTGTCCCCTCCAGTTCAACCGGTTCAAAAACCGCCACCGGATTGATCAGACCGGTTCTTGACGGGCTCCACTCAATTTCCAAAAGGTGCGTTTCTTTGATCTCATCTGCCCATTTAAAAGCAAATGCATTTCTCGGAAACTTCGCGGTTCTTCCCAGGGAATCTCCGTATGCAATGTCATCATAAAGTGCCACCAGGCCGTCTGACGGGAAATCATTCTCTGTAATCGCTGTCGAAAAATATTCCA
Source organism: Blautia sp. HCP3S3_B11 (assembly GCF_052064435.1). Lineage (NCBI taxonomy): Bacteria > Bacillati > Bacillota > Clostridia > Lachnospirales > Lachnospiraceae > Blautia > Blautia sp. HCP3S3_B11. The sequence goes on along the minus strand of NZ_JBQHVP010000013.1, from coordinate 26,924 downwards.
TCGCTTCATCCAATGTAGCACCAGTCACTACCCGGTATTCAACCACATCAAATCCCTGTTCTTTCAGCCACTCAAACTGTCTTGCTCTTGAGTTCCGGAAATCTACGTTCTCTGTGCTTACAAGCGCGAACGCATAGAAGCGTACATTTCTGTGAGCTGTGATCTCATTGTTGAGCTGACGTACGGATCCGCTGCATAAGTTTCTGGGGTTTTTATATTTGGCATCCACATCCTCTATCGACTCATTGATCCGTTCAAAGTCGGAATATGTGATGATTGCTTCCCCACGAAGTACAAGTCTTCCCTGATAAGGAATCTTGAGCGGAACATTCTTAAATACTCTGGCATTATTTGTGACAACCTCACCTACTACACCATTTCCACGAGTGACTGCTTTTGCAAGTTCACCATTTTCATAAGTAAGAACGATCGTCAGTCCGTCCAGTTTCCATGACAGAAGCGTTTTGTGTTCTCCCATGAAGTCCCGCAGGACCTCTCTGTCTTTCGTCTTATCCAGAGACAACATCGGTGACTCATGCTCTTCTTTCGGAAGCTGGTCAACGGCTTCGTACCCTACGCTGATGGTTGGACTGTTTGCCAGAATGGTTCCGGTTTCCTTTTCCAGCGCCTGTAGCTCGTCGTACATCTGATCGTACTCTCTGTTGCTTATGAGTTCTATATCCTGCTGGTAATACGCCTTTGCTGCTGTGTCCAGTTTCTGCACCAGCTCTTTCATTCGCGTGATTGCTGCTGTTTCCATTGTGTCCTCCTGTTTCGATCACTGTTTCGCTGGAAGAAGATACCAGCAAACGGTTCAGTTCTTCCCATTCCCGGGCAGTGATTTCTCTGTATTCGCCTTCTTTGATTCCATCCAGAGTCAGATTCATAATTCTGATTCTCTTTAACTTCTGTACTTCGTATCCCAGATACTGACACATTCTGCGGATCTGCCGGTTCAGTCCCTGAGTCAGGATGATCCGGAAGCTGCATTCTCCCGTCTGTACTACCTTACACGGTCTTGTCACCGTATCCAGAATCGGAACTCCCCTGCTCATTCTGCGGATAAATTCTTTATCTAAAGGCTTGTTTACTGTAACAAAGTATTCTTTTTCGTGATAGTTACCTGCACGCATGATCTTATTTACCAAATCGCCCTCATTTGTCAAAAGCAGCAGACCCTGTGACTCCTTGTCCAGTCTGCCTACAGGGTAGATCCGTAAAGGATAATCCAGGTAATCTGTCACTGTTGTTTCCTGGCGCTGTTGTTTTGTGCTGCACACAATTCCTCTGGGTTTATTAAAAAGAAGCATTACTTTTTTTTCATTTTTATGGACAGGTACATTGTCTATACAGATTTCATCTTCTGTGCTTACCTTCTGACCGCTTACAGCTTTCTGGCCGTTCACAGTGATCCTTTCTTCTTCGATCATCCGGTCCGCCTCACGTCTGGAGCATACACCCGCCTCGCTTAAATATTTGTTAATTCTGATTTTTTCGTCCATTTTTCTATTATATAATTTTTTTCCCGTCTTATCAACGGGGAAATAAACCAAAATTTGCCAAAGGGGATTTACCTTGTATTTTGTCGTTCTTTATTGTATGATAGGGCTAGTACAGTGTGTTTGAAAATTGCTTTTCGCAAATATACCGCAAAGTTATCATGCATCCGTAAAGAGTTGCCAGTGGCAGGTCCTGTAGGTGGGGTGTGCAGATTGCAGGATTGATTTTTCAAACACGCTCTAAGGTTGTTGGATTTATCTGACTCCGTAAAATGCCGGATATTTCACCACAGCCTTATTACAACTACGCAAAGGAGGCTTTTATGTCAGGCCATTTACCACGTACAAACCGCTGGCTGATCCTGCTTTCCATTGTTCTGTGTCTGATCTTCGGAGGAATTTTTACCCGTTCTTCTGCCGGTCCTTCACAGGTCAGCGCAGGCAGTGATGCCGGAGTTTTTGTATCAGAAGATCAGGATTCTTCGGAGTTTTCTTCTGAAGGAACAGTGGCTGATAATAATGATAATTTTACAGATATTTCTTCCGATAGTTCCGATGATCTTTCACCTGACAGTTCAGATAATGCTTCGGCAAAAAATTCAACTGACAATGCATCCGAAACATTATCTGAATCTACAGAAGAAAAATCCGGCAAAAACTCACAGAAAAACTCTTCAAAGAGTTCTTCCGCAACTTCATCAGGCGGTCCTGTATTAAGTTCTGATATCTCAAAAGAGGCATCAAAAGGTCACTGGGCTTCCAGCGGAAGTAACTGGATGTTTCTCGTAAACGCCAAGCCATATACCGGCTGGCTGACCGACACTGATGGCAAACAATACTATATGGATGACACCGGAATCATGCAGACAGGCTGGACCGATATCGGAAAGAAACGATATTATTTCGACATGGATGGTATTTTGCAGACCGGGACTATTAAAATTGATAAAAAAACTTATGAACTGAATGCGGACGGATCACTGAAAGATTATGTTCCAGCGAAGAATTCTTCTGAGAAATCCAGGAAATCTTCCCAAAATTCTGATTCCAGGAATTCGGAAAGTTCCGGTAAATCCGGCGAAGAGGCAGATGCCTCTGGCAGTTCCAGTAACTCCGATACTTCTAAAGGAAACAATACTTCTAAAGAAAACGATACTTCAACACCCCAGAAGGCAATCGCTCTTACATTTGATGACGGGCCAGGTTCCTTTACTAACCGTCTTCTGGACTGTCTGGAACAGAATAATGCCAAGGCTACTTTCTTTATGGTCGGCACTGAGATTGCCAGTTTTCCGGATGAGGTGAAACGTATGAAGGAGCTGGGCTGTGAACTTGGAAATCATACCTATGATCATACTGAGCTGACAACTTTATCTGTTGATCAGATCAGTTCAGAAATTGCCAGAGTGGATGAGCAGCTCGTCAACCTGACGGGCCAGGGAGCATCTGTTGTCCGACCACCTTATGGTTCTGTCAATGACACTGTTAAGTCTGTGATCGGAACACCTATGATTCTGTGGTCAATCGATACACTCGACTGGAAGACACTTGATGTCGAATCCACTGTAGAAGAAGTTATGAACAATGTAAAAGATGGTTCTGTTATCCTGATGCATGATATTTACAGTACTTCTGTAGACGCTGCAGAGATTCTGATCCCGCAGCTGATTGAAGATGGATATCAGCTTGTGACGATACATGAGCTGGCCGCACTGCACCAGACAGAATTATCCGGCGGAAATACATACAGTGAATTTCATGGTGCTTCTTAGTTTATCATTATTACAGCACAAAAAATACTGCCTATCATCATTTTCCGATGAGTGGCAGTATTTTTTATTATCCGTATTTAATTGTTATTCAAGCAAGTCTCCCCTGATGTATCCGGTCTCACCATCATAATCAATCTGAACCCATTCACCATCAGTGCCTTTCTTCTCAACCTGCTCACCTGCCGAAATCACGCCAAGGATCTCAGCATCTGTGCTTGCTTCAGCACGCACATTACATTCATCTGTAGTAGTAAGCATTGTGCCATCCTCTGCATCTGTTGACACACTTGCTTCCTCTCCGAGGCCATTTAAGAATTCTGCGAGAGATGAATCTGACTGCTGTGCCTGATCCAGCTCATTTTGTACTTTCTTTACAAGGTCAGAAACATCACTGTCTGACAACTGATTCTCCATATATGTAGAAATTTCAGAATCCTGTAAAGCTCCGTTATCGATTACCCAGTTACCTTCACTGTTTTTATACACATAGAACTGAGTCAAAGCCGGTGCTTTCGTCTCGATACCCTGACAGATGTAAGAGAAACAGGCGTAAACCACGTAAGAATCATCTGTCATACCTTTCTTCGTGTACACATCGCCCACTTCATACCCTTCGATATAATCTTTCAAATTTGTGACTTTTGACTCATCGGATGGTGTAAAATCATCTTCAAGAGTCTTCAGCGTTGCAATATCTTTTTCCCCCAGAGCCTGATAATAGCTCTTAATCAATGCAGTGATATCTGCATCTGCTGTTTCCATGGGATTGGCGTCTTCTTTCTTCTCGTCAGACTCCCCTTCACTTGTCGGAGAAGAAGGAACATTTCCCTGGTCTGTGGATGTGGTCTTCTGTCCATCTCCGGAATTCCCCTTATTACTTCCGGAACAGGCACGAATGCCCCAAAACAGGACAACCACGATTATCAGAATCGCACCACCCAGCATAAAATACCGGAGGTTGTCTGACAACCATTCTCTGAAATCATCCAAGTTCTTGTCCTCCTTATGAGTCACTGTTCACTTCGTTTCTCAGCAACTCCTATATGATACAACGCACCGGAACTGTACATACGTCCCAGGCAGCACACCTGAAGGGAATCGAACCCCCGCACATGGTACCGGAAACCACTGCTCTATCCACTGAGCTACAGGTGCAGGTAAGACAATAAATTCAGTAACCTTCACTGCTCTTTAGTTACTAAATTTCCATTTATCATTTTATCACAGCCCTATGTAAAAGTAAAGTTTTTTTTGGAATATGCATAAATGTACCAAACTTATCTACTATTACGATAATTTACGAATCAAGCTGAAAATTTACGATATATTATAACAAAAATACCATGTTTTTAAAGTTTCTCTGCTACTGACATTTTTCACATTCTCTGAAGCAAAAATTTCTGTAACATAATCAGAAACTATGCAGAGTAGCAGTTTCGGCTATCCAAAGCAGAAATTCACTTCCTGCTCCGGATAGTCAATCCGCTACTCTGTCAATTTCTATCTGATGCCAGTACCGTGAATATTAAGTAATTCCTGTTTTAACATAAAAACTTAATTTCAGCAGTACTCATCTCTTTATATCTTCAGATCATCAAATTTCAGTCGGATAATCACCAGTGTAATCGCCATCAGAACAATTCCGGCCGGAAGTGCAATCCAAGGTGTCTGTACAAATCCTGCGATAATATAAGTCAGGAAAGATACAACCGCTGCGACCATTGCATACGGAAGCTGTGTGCTGACATGGTTTACATGCTCACACTGTGCACCTGCAGAAGCCATGATCGTTGTATCAGAAATCGGTGAGCAGTGGTCACCACATACAGCACCTGCCATACAAGCAGAAATAGAGATGATCATCAGTTCGTGGTTTGTTCCTGAGAATACATCAACCACGATCGGGATCAGGATACCAAAAGTTCCCCATGAAGTACCTGTCGCAAATGCGATCACAGCACCAATTACAAAAATAATAGCCGGCAGGAAATTCATCAGTCCGCCCGCGGAGCTCTTAACAACTCCATATACGAAATCAGATGCACCCAGGCTGTCTGTCATGGCTTTCAGTGTCCATGCAAAAGTAAGGATCAGGATTGCAGGTACCATTGCTTTAAATCCATCCGGGATACATGCCATGCAGTCTTTGAAATTCATAACGCGGCGTACCAGATAGAGTACAATTGTGATCACAAGTCCAAAGAAACTTCCAAGTACAAGTCCGATAGAAGCATCGCTCTGTGAAAAAGCAGTTACAAAATCAGTTCCGCTAAAGAACCCACCAGTATAGATCATACCAATAACGCAGCACACTACAAGGCTGATGATAGGAATCAGAAGATCAATCACCTTGCCACGTGGATTACTCTTCTCATCCTCGGCAGCGTTTGCATAAGGACGTGCAGGTGTCGTATAAATATCACCTTTTAACGCATTTGTTTCATGAACACCCATCGGGCCAAATTCTACTTTCATAAAGACCATGGCGATCATCATGAAGATTGTAAGCAAGGCATAGAAGTTATATGGAATTGCATGTACAAACAGTGAGATTCCATCCTCTCCCTCTACGAACCCGCTGACTGCTGCTGCCCATGAAGAAATCGGAGCGATAATACATACAGGAGCTGCTGTCGCATCGATCAGATAAGCCAGCTTTGCACGGGATACGTTGTGCTTGTCAGTTACAGGACGCATAACGCTTCCTACTGTCAGACAGTTAAAATAGTCATCGATAAAGATCAATACGCCGAGAACAACTGTTGCAATCTCAGCACCGGCTCTTGTCTTGATTCTCTTACTTGCCCAGCGACCAAAAGCTGCTGAACCTCCGGCTCTGTTCATCAGGCAAACCATCGTTCCGAGGATAACCAAGAATATCAGGATACCCATATTATAGGAGCTTGTCAGAACACTGATCATTCCGCCTTCAAAGATATGAAGGATTGTTCCCTCAAAGCTAAATCCTGAGTAAAACAGTGCGCCAACTAAAATTCCGATAAACAGCGAACTGTATACCTCCTTTGTGATCAACGCCAGCGCAATGGCAACGATCGGCGGAACCAGTGCCCAGAATGTACCATAAAATTTTGCAGATGCTGCCGCTTCTTCCTCTGCTGCAAGTACAGTCAACGGACTTGCAAGGATCATCAGCATGATCACTGACAGAACAGCTGATATTTTTTTTACATTTTTTTTCATGAATGTACCTCCCTCTTTTGTAGATATGTACGATATGTTACAATCCTGCCCGAAAGGCCTTTTATATCGCAAGAACATTACTGAGCAATTTCCTGTGATATTTTTATGTAACAGGAGATTCCAACAGAATTTTCTATTACATAAAAAATACCACAAATGCATTCTGAAACACATTCGTGGTATCTGTTATACATTACAGTATACGTTACATCCGATAGCGCTTCACCCAGGTGACAGTACGGCGCATATTCTGCGACGTCCCAGGAATCTGCCCCCTGACCTGTCAGATTCCTTCGGCGGTTTTCCCTTTCTCCGGATGGGTGTCATTCCATCTCTCCCGAACTACTAATGAATCCCGCGCCTCTATCATTACATATCATTTCACTTACTGTATCAGTTTTCCTGACAAATAGCAATAGGTATCTGCTTCTTTTTCATTAGTTATTTTATTAACGAAGATTGCCCGTACACTGCTATTTTTGAGGAATTTTGGCATAATATACCCAAACAGGTTCTTCGGATAAGATTCCTTTCCGGCAAACTCTATTTCCGGTAAGCCTTAGCCATTATATTTATAAACATAATGAGTCTCTGTCTGCGCGACCAGTTCACATCCGTTATTTACCAGAAACTCATGATCTACCTGCCCGATTGCGGTTACCACAAAATCGGTCTTTGTCTTCTTGAGAGCTTTTTTGAATTGATCAGGGCTGTCATAAATATGATAATCGATCACATCCAACAACGCCTTCTGCCGTTTATAAAAGCCACTGTTTTCATCGAAACTTCCAGCTACCGTACTTCCTGCGCGATAAATACTTGCATTTCGGCTGACCACAAGACCGATACCGGCATCATACTGTCTCACAATATTGTTTAAGCTGCTGTCAAATACAACCCTTGGGAAATCATTCTCCTGATTTTGATGAATCACATCGCAGACTGCCCTCAGATCATCCGGAACTTTATATATATTCTCCGTCATCGCAAAATTGGTCACCACACCATCAAGCGGATTTCCCAGTAACACAAAGCAACCAAGTACGACTATCGCCGCAAGCGCGCGCTGCCATTTTTTTCTGAAAACACTTACCAGTTTTACCCCGTAATATGCTACGGCAGGAATAACCGGCAAAATCCAGATAAACCTGTAATATTCGTTTTCGAACTTCACTTTCGCGATCAGATATTTCACAACCAGCGGATTATAAACTGTGAGCAATAAGAAAAGTACATATCCTATAAAAATTCTGGAATTCTTTTTACGTCCCCAGATCAACGTGCATATGATACCCACTACAAACAGAAAAGGATACCAGCAGGAACTCCAGTATAACTTCATACATGCACTGACAAAGCGGAGTCCATATTCCTGAATCGTTACACCTGCCATTATTATCTCCTCCTATTTAAGATGCCGCCAGCGTCAGCAGACCAATCCTGCATGCAAAAAAGACAGCCGCATACAATATTGACGGGATCATACACACAGCACAATATACCAAGCCCGAAATTTTCTTATTCATAACTGCTACAGGTGCCATCCCCGCCGCGATTACGATTGGGAAAATAATCGCTGAACCGGAAAATGTCAATGCACTGACAGCTGTGATAAACAATACAATCCAGACATTTCTGTCGTTTTTTTCCTGAAGATACCATATCGCACACATCAGCACTGCAGGAATGGCGATATTGGCAAGAATTGCCTTTCCCTCATAACTTCTTGTAAAGAAAAAAGTACCAGAAGAATAAATCGTTCCACAAAACAACTGCAATACACATGTAAATACCACCATCAGGTCTGCTTTTTTTCTGTTTCCGTCAAACAGTCTCTTACCAATCTGGTAGATAATCAGGTTAGCTGTTAGCACATTCATACATGACATCACAAGCTTTGCCTGTACAATCGGGTGTATTCCCAGAAGCCTGCACCAGACTGCATTATTCATCGGATATGCAGAGAAAACATATCTGGCCTGAAAAACTTTCAGGATTATTCCATTGTAAGGATTATATCTGCCAAGCGTATCTGTATATACAGAAGTGCTCACCGTTCCCACATAATATGCCGCATCTACCGTCGTATCTTTATAGAAGATTACAATCAGGCACTGCAGAAGAACTACAGCACCTGCGATAATAATCATTATCGAATGCCTTTTCCATATATCAGAAATACTGTTGCCTTTTTTCGGTGTGATATCTCCGGAAATTCCTGCTGCATCTGGCAAATTCTTACTATACTTATCTTTTGTTTTTTTCTTTACAGCACAGATAATCGCCACTATAACAGTAATAATCATAAGCCCTGCCCATATACAGGCAGCTGTGGTAAGAGAAACCCATTTTAAAGTCATAGGCACTGTCACCAGTTCAAATACAGCAGAATACGTCAGATATCCAAGAATAAACGTCAAAGAAACGTCTTTTTTCATTTTCAGTATTCTTGTCAGAAGACTGCCCACAGCATAAAAAGCTGCAAATTCCAGCACAAATCCTATACACGCAAGGCATAGTTCCTTCATCTGTCAACCTTCACCTCTGTTTTGGCATTCTCTTTCATCTGGTCTTTTGCTTCCATTTTATTCTTCAGGATTCCCATCGCGATTTTCTCCGGAGTCATCGGAAGTTCTGTCAGACGTACACCTGTTGCATTGTAAATTGCTTCTGCAATTGCCGGACACGGGGTATCAATAACCAGTTCTCCGATTGATTTAGCACCAAATGGGCCTGTCTTTTCGTAACTGCTCTCGAATGCCACACGAATATTTCCAATATCCTGTCTGGTCGGAATCTTGTACTGCATGAAGGAGTTATTGCGGATTTTCCCCTTGTCTGTGTACTGTACATCTTCCCAGAGTGCCATACCGATTCCCTGCGCAATACCACCTTCGGTCTGGACGCGGGCAAGATTTGGATTGATTGGCGTACCACAGTCAACTGCTGCTACATAATCAAGTACATCCACATTTCCTGTCTCTGTATCGACTTCCACTTCTACCATGCCAACCATGAATGGTGGCGGAGAAATCGGGGAGGAATGCTGCTGTACGACCTGAAGTTCGACATTGTTAAAGAATGTGCTCTTCAATGCGATATCTTCTATAGAAACTTTCTTTTCGGCCAGATCTGCCTTGTCATCTGCGGCCGTAGAAGTCATACTATTTTCTTCTGCTGTGGCAGCATCACCATCTTCATCACAGTCATAATCATAGAAGACATAAGAACCATCAAAATCAACCTTGTTCTCATCAACTTCCATCATCTCTGCACCAAGCTTACAGATTTTCTTCTTAAGCTCCTCGCAGGCTTTCATTACCGCCACGCCGGTAGTATATGTAGTGGAAGAAGCATAAGATCCTGAATCATATGGGGAAATATCTGTATCTACGCTGAATACTACAATATTATCCATCGGAGTATTCAGACAGTCTGCTGCAATCTGTGCCATAATCGTGTCACAGCCTGTACCCATGTCAGTACATCCAAGCGCAAGAGTATAGGATCCATCTTCATTTAACTTGATATCTGCTCCGCCGACGTCTACTCCCGCAATGGAAGATCCCTGCATTGCCATGGCAACACCAACTCCACGGACTTTGCCATTACCCATATCGCGGCGTGGGTATTTTGCATCCCAGTCCATCATCTCTTTGGCACGTGCCATACAGCGATCCATCGCACAGCTCTGTGCATATGGCACATCCGGATAACCTGGAAGAGGGCCACCTTCTACCGGCATATTCAGTTCCTTGATTTTAACAGGATCCATTCCCATCTGATGTGCAAGTTCATTTACCGCAGACTCTACCGCAAAAATACCCTGGGTAGCACCATAACCACGATAAGCTCCTGCTGCCTGTATATTTGTATATACAACATCAAAAGCAAACTTGTATGCTTCTGTATGTCTGTAAAGACCGATTGATTTATGCCCACTAAGTCCTACCGTTGTAGAACTGTGTTCGCCATATGCCCCTGTATTGGATAAGGTATAGACATCGATTGCCTTAATGATACCATTCTCATCTGCCCCGGCACGTACTGTAATCTCCATCTCATGACGTGGAGAAGAACAGATCATGGATTCATATCTGGAAAAAATCATCTTAGATGGACGGCCGGTTTTCCATGTAACGATTGCCGGATAAATCTCGCTGACAGATGTCTGTTTCGCACCAAAGCCTCCTCCAATTCGCGGCTTGATCACGCGGACTTTGGAAGCCGGAATGTCGAGCGCTCTTCCTACGATTCTTCTTACATGGAACGGAATCTGTGTAGAAGACAACACGATCAGTCTTCCAAAATGGTCCAGATAGCAGGCGGTACGGAAAGTCTCCATCATTGTCTGCTGATTTGCTTTTGTATGATAAGTACGCTCAACTGTATATTTACATTTGGAAAGAACCTCATCTACGTTTCCATGCTCTTCCACCGCAGAGGCACATAAATTTCTCTTATTATCTCCGCCAAGCGGAATTTTCAGTTTCCAGTCTTCCTCCGGATGGACAAGAATCGGGTTATCTTTCGCTTTGTGAATGTCAAGAACAGGGGCTTCCACACGATAATCCACACGGATTCTCTTTAGTGCCTTATCTACCGCTTCCTCAGTCTCACCGGCTACGATAGCAACCGCATCTCCCACGAAACGGACATGGCGGTCAAGGATCAATCTGTCATCCGGGCTCATTTCCGGAGCAGTCTGACCGGCAAGAGTGAAACGCTTCTTCGGCACATCTTTATAGGTAAGGACACAGGCAATGCCTGCTACTTTCTCTGCCGTACCAGTCTTAATGTCCTCTACCCACGCATTGGCATGAGGGCTTCTTAGAACTTTGACGATCAGGCAGTCCTTTGGCGCCAGATCATCTGTATAGACAGGCTTTCCTGTCACCAATGACATCGCATCTGTTTTTCGTACAGGTTGATTTACATATTTCATCTTATGCTTCCTCCTGTGCTTTCTTATATTTCAGGAATTTCAGGATACTCTTTGTCTGAGAAACGAAACCGGAACATCTGCATAAATTTCCGGCAAGATACTCTTTGATCTGTTCCTCTGTCGGTTCTTTGATCTCATTTAACATTGCAAACACATTCATAATAAATCCAGGATTGCAGAAGCCACATTGTTCCGCACCTTCATTCGCCAGGAAACTTCCAAACTCTTTCGCTTCCCTCTGCATTCCTTCCAATGTGACAATCTTCTTTCCCTCAACACGGGCTGCAAGTGTACTGCAGGAGAGTACCGGACGTCCGTCTACCAAAACTGTACACAGACCACAGTTTGCTGTCTCGCACCCTCTCTTTACGCTGTAACATCCCTGCTCTCTCAAAAAATCAATCAGCAGTGTGTCAGGATAGATCTCCGCATGGCGGTTTACCCCGTTAAGCCAGAAATTAATATTCATTCTTCATCCCTCCTACTGCTTCCCATGCTCTTCTTGTCAGTACTTTTACAAGAAGACTTCTATATTCTTCTGATCCTCGCATATTGCCTGTCGTCGGAACATTCCCGGCCGCATATTCGGCAAATTCTTCGATTGCCTGCGCTTTCTGCTTCTTTGTCATATTTTTAAAATTCTTAAGGATCTGTTTCTTATCTTCTACGACCATGGCTCGTGCAGGTCTGGCACCGATTACTGTTCTTGCCTCATCTCCGATCACTGAAGCAGTACAGGTCAGTACCGGGAAATCTGTCTTCGTGTTTCTTTGGCTTAAATAACAGGTAAGAAGAGGCTCTTTGCGCACAATAATATTCACAAGGATGTCATTATCTTTCTTCATGTTTACAAATTCAGTCAGTGGAATGCGGCCTGCATCATATAATTCTACCCATGTGTCCATTCCAAGGAACATGGTCAGAACATCTGAGAAACCAAATCTTCCATAAATGCTTCCTCCCACAGTGGCACAGTTTCGAAACTGTACTCCCACAATGTGGCAAAGGCTTTCTTTCATAGCTCCATGTGTGTAGGTGTTCAGAGCCTCATTTGTCTCCAGATCACGAAGCGGAGTCATGCAGCCAATCACGAATTCATCATCATCCTCAGAGATCGTATCCAGTCCCAGACCGGAGAGATCAATTGCTGTAGATACTGCTCTGTTGCCCATCTTCATCCAGACCATTCCGCCAAGAACACGGGCTGTTTTTTTCTGGTTCAGCTCATAAGCCTCTGCCAGACTGTTTACCTTTACATAGCTTTTGATTTTCAGCATTATGTATTGTATCCCTTTCTTCCATACTTATCATTTATCATAAGAGTTACGGACTGCTGTTTCTTCAGGTCTCCAGACTCTGCTCATTGTTCTCCTGAGTCTGTTAAACAGCAGTATATTTACGGACATTTATGCACAACCCGTAAACGTCTGTCGGCATCTGCCAGACAGCCAATTAAATATAATAACATAACTTAAAGAAAATATCTATAAATAACCACTATCTTATAAATAAATTTTCCAATTTAATTTTATCATACGCAAAATATCCACGTCTATTGATAAATTTGTCCAAAAAAGCAGCAAAAAAATAGCTGGAATTACCAGAGAACTATCATTTTGTAAATAATTTCTCTTAGTAATCCCTGCCGGAATTTATCCGGAATAACGTAACGCGTCAATCGTTTTTTTGCGCGCGGCTTTATTTGCAGGATACAATCCAAATACAATGCCGATGATTCCTGAGAATATTACAGAAATCCATACAACGTTCATGTCCATGGTTAAATTCATGGAACCCTGCATCACTTTTCCAGCAACCTGTAATGCCACCCAGGACACCCCATGTGACTTTCTATTTCTTTCAAATATAACAATATCTTTCGTAAAGGTCTACTTATTTTTGTATAGTATATATAAATTTTCTTGTATTATTTTTGTTTTTTTATGTATTTTACTGGTATTTTTCTGACATTAGTGTTATAATGTTAACAAATAAAAGACTTGTTACTATTGACAGGTGATACGATATCAGGATTATGGGAGCTTTGGCTCAGGTATCATAAGATAACAGTAACAGGGATGTCATAAGGAGGTTTTGATTATGAGTAAACGCGTGATTACAATAAACAGAATGCTCGGCAGTAATGGCCGTCTGATCGGTAAAGCTCTGGCAGAAGAACTTGGATTTGCTTTTTATGACAAAGAACTAATCGATATTGCAGCTCAGAAAGAGAATATTCCTTTTGATGTGCTTGCCAAAGTTGATGAGAAACGCGGCAGTCAGTGGCGTTTTCCTATCGATCATGATCTTCAGATGGACAGCGATTTCCACTTCGTTCCGATGAATGATGTTCTCTTTGATCTTCAGCGCAAGATTATTCTGGATGCAGCGGAGAAGGAGGACTGCGTAATTGTCGGACGATGCGCGAATTATATTCTTGATAATAAATGCCTGAGCGTATTTATCCATGCGCCATTTGATTATCGTGTACAGACTATCATTGAGCGTACCGGACGGGAAGAAAAGAGTGCTCAGAAACTCGTTAAGAAAGTTGATAAAGAACGCCGTACTTATTATGAATATTTCACTGATAAGAAATGGAAAGATATTTCCCAGTATCATCTGGCATTTGACAGTAGCAAATTTGACCAGGATACGATCGTTAAGATGATTAAGATGGCATTATAAAATATTAGTAAAAAACAGGTTCCCTCGCGAACCTGTTTTTTTATTGCAAGCTATATTACCAAACTGTCTCTTCTGATTTTAATTATGCGGATATTTCCCGTGCTCTTTATTTGTTCAGAATATATTGTTTCAGGAAATCATAGATCTGATTTTCTGTAGGCGGGCATCCGTTTACATTGTGTTCAAATTTACAGGTGCAGGCACCAACGCCCAGTTTTCCTGTTTTGCCACGGTAACCCTGCCCGATACAGATCTTTGTATCCAGTTTTTCAAAAAGCCCATCATTTTTGAGCATTTCCAGTGCAGGGATAAGGTATCCATAGCAGGCACTGCAGGATTCTACTTCTTCTACAGCATCCTGAAGTTCTACTACCTTTCGGGATTTCGGCAATTCCTTTCGGGCAGTTTCCTCACAGTAAATGATGTGAGCATTTTTCAGATCTGTGTTTCCGACTCCCAATTTTTCTGCCAGTCCGATATAAGGAACATCTTTTGTCTCATAGTGCATGACCTGACAAACATAGGAATCAATCAGCACCGGGTCCATTCCTGCCCAGATTCGATTCATCACTACTGGATTTCCACCATCCTCGAAATCCAGATCTCCGCAGATATTGTCGACTACGATAAAGTCCTGATGAATTCCGGCATTGAGATGTGCGATTGGCTTATGCAATCCCATTGCATGGAATCTGCGTTTCTCGGTGTTGGGAATCAAGCCTTTCATATTCTTTAATGCACAGGTTATCTTTGTCTGACAGTGACCTTTCAATACCGGAACATTGATCAGAAAATCAACTTTTTCTACTCGTTCACAGATATTTAATTTCACGCCTTTACAGTCGCGTTCTATTCCTTTATCTTCCTGCATATCCCAGAAAGGCACCTGATATTTCTCTGAAAGTTCCCGATAGCCGCATATCTCGTAACTCTCTTTCGTCTTATCACCGACCCAGGAACCTTCCAGAATTGCAATATTTTCATATCTGTTCTCCTGCAGATATTCGATAATTCCCGCCACGATCTCCGGATGTGTGGTAGCTCCCCAAGAGGCTTCAGATGGTGAGACAAGATTT
This sequence comes from Blautia sp. HCP3S3_B11, assembly GCF_052064435.1. Taxonomy (NCBI): domain Bacteria; kingdom Bacillati; phylum Bacillota; class Clostridia; order Lachnospirales; family Lachnospiraceae; genus Blautia; species Blautia sp. HCP3S3_B11. The sequence continues at coordinate 11,743 of NZ_JBQHVP010000013.1, read as the reverse complement.
GGTTTGATGCCGATCTGTATTTTCTTATCTGTTATCCGAGATACAAGGTCACATTGCGCAAGGAGTTCTTTTGTCATTTTTATGTATTGGGTACCACTTTTTATATAGATTTCATTTTTATTCATTGTGTTGTCCTTTTCTCTATGTAAATTGTGTGATTTCTCTTGTGCATTGTATCACAACTATTCCTGACCTGCAATAATCCGCCACTCACCACATATCGGTTAATATTTTATCTGTGAACTGTTGAGGCGATACCCTGCACCCCATACGGTCTCAATAATCTGGGGATTTCTCACTCCATCTTCCAGCTTCTCCCTGAGACGGTTAATATGTACAGAAACGGTAGCCGCATCCGAAACATACATAATGTGCATACATTTTCTTTTATGATCCGCACTTTGTTTTTCGTAATCTGTGTAGACAGATCCTGATCCGACATCTCTGCGCGGCGCTGTCTCACTTCTTCCGTTGTAAGACCCATTAGATTCTTTTACATGTTCCTTAGCCTCCTGTTACTTATTTCCTTTAACGATACCCTATCATACAGGGCTAAAGATTCTTCTGAAAAAAGTTAAACATTTTATAAATAAAAATGCCATCAGTTACAAACTTATTCCATAACTGACAGCATTTCATTTTACAAATATTCCTACAGATATTTCTGCATATCATCCCGCAGATTCTCTTCCATTCCAATAAGCTTCTTTGCAATGGAAATACTTTCGGACGACGCATCTTTGCATTGGTGCATGGCTTCTGTGATAGACTGGATTCCCATGTTGCAGCCATTCATGATGATCTTAACCGCCTGTTTATTCTCATCTTCTCCGGTCATCATTTTTACACCTGTCGTCATCCACGAAAATGTGGATACTATAACACCCGGTTCTTTCTCCGGCTGGCCTGCGCGAAGAAGTATTTTGGAAATTTCCTCTTCCAGTTCCTTATGTTTTGAACAGGATTTCTCAATCGTTGCTGCGATTTTGGCGTCTGTCACATGATGCTGTACCTGCTCCATGCTCTCGATTCCCATCTTGCATCCGACACTGCATTCTTCTAATAGTTTCTTTGTGCTGTTGTACATATCTGTCCTCCTGTATAAAAGTTTACTTTCTATATAGAAGATAGTATATGTACTTTTTGGCTATTTATGTATTCTTCCTGTTACTGGGCACGGAGTGAACAGTAACTCTTTTCTATCTGTGCAAAGCAATCGCTATATTCAGATATGACGCAAAAGTAAGCCAGATCAGATACGGGATCATAAGCTTTGCCGCGCCTTCATCAATTTTTGCAAATTCTTTTATCATAACAAATACCAGATACCATAACAGCAACAGCCAGACTACCGCAAATAACTGCCAGCCGAAATTAAAGAAAAGTATCGGCCATAAGAAGTTTACCGCCAGCTGGATCAGGTACAGTTTCAGTACTTCTGCTTTTGGATCTTTCATGTATATTCTGTATGCGGCAATTCCCATCAGTGTATAAAGGATCAGCCATACTACTGGAAATACCCATCCCGGCGGCGATGATGGCGGGCGGTACATTTCCTGGTATTGTTCCATACTTTTAAAAGTAAGAAAGCCTGCAATCACTCCGGTTCCCAGAGAAATTAACAGGCTGATCAATAAGGGTTTTTGCTTCATTAAAGAGCTCCCTTTGTTTGTAAAATTAATTTATTATATTCTGCTGTCATGGCAGACATTCTACTTTTGGCTGCGTTACTGAGAATATTATCTATTGTCTGCTTTATTAGTTTTTCTTGTGAAAATACTCATTCTCTGCACCAGATTCATTTCTTTGATATATAAGTGCTGTCTTGCTTGCAGCGCCCTTTCCCATGTTTGTCTCATCTCCATTTATGAGAAAGACCTTATGACTGCTCCTGCATTTTTTTCTGATATGCTGACATCAGATGATATACCAGTGTGCTTGCAAATACTGCTACCAGAAATCCTCCCAGAACATCTCCCGGATAATGGACTCCCAGGTAAAGTCTTGAGAAGGCTATCATTCCTGCCAGGATCACTGCCGGAATTCCAAATTTCTTCGGAAGCATTCTAAATAGTATCAGCGCGCACGCAAATGATGCACATGTATGACCAGACGGGAATGAAAAATCCGTCGGTTTTGTGATCAGAGGAATAATCTCTGTATAAGCGTCAAAAGGTCTTGGGCGGGCAACAATATTCTTCAGCAGCACATTCGTGATAAGGAAGCCTACTGTAATGGAAAGTAATGCCGCAATCCCCGTCGGATGTGTTTTCTTATACACCAGCAGTCCGGCTGCCAACACAAGCCAGAACCATCCTCCATTTCCCAGAAAAGTGATCACTTTCCAGAAAGGTGTCAGGGCATCTGCTCTTAAATGTTCCTGTATCCACAATAAAATACTCATATCGATCTGCTGCAATGTCATCATTAAAAATTCACCCACCATGTTTTTATTTATCATTTTTTAATTGTTCAAAATCTTTTCGGTAAGAACACGGATATTTACATTTATCATCATGGGCTGCACTCCTTTCATTTAAGATGTGCTCAGTATAACCGGCAGTCTTAAATCTGAAAGTAAAATTTTCTAAATATTTTTTAAACTCTGTGCTCTTTTCCTTACGTATCTGCGTCTGCTATCAGCAAAAGCCTCCAGAATCGCATATAGAAATACTGAAATATACAGAATATATGGTACAAAAACTGCATGTCCTACAAAATCCATATATAGATTATACCAGTCCAGTACTTTTAGCGCAATACAGACCATGCTACATATGATACACAAGTTTAACCGAATCAAGTAAGTCCCCTGTTTCAATTGCGAAGAGCAATAAGCAGGGGACTTACTTGATTCGGTTAAAAAAACGAGGATAAAAAGATGAATATTTCTTAAATAATTTATGGAATACCAACAAGCAAGCAGCCATAAAAGTCATAATAATGTATAAATTTGTCAAAATAGAGATAGCGCATTCCCCGCATGAAAGCTATGATAAAAACAGGTGAAATAATATGCTCTGATCAGACAAAAAGAAAATTTATAATTTATTATGGGGGTAAATATGACAAATACAGTATCAGCCGGTAAAGATGATTTCTATCGGCAAATGTTTCGGCTGACGATTCCGATCATTATCCAGAATCTGCTCAGCGCAGCGGTCAATTCCGCAGACGTAATTATGCTCAATTACGTCGGACAGTCTGCGATTTCCGCAGTGTCCCTGGCTGCCAATTACTCCAATATCCTGTTTATGGTATATTACGGACTTGGCACCGGCGCATCTCTTCTGTGCGCACAATATTTCGGAAAAAATAATATGCAGGCAATTCATGCAATCGAGGGAATTGCGCTTCGTTTTTCAATCGCAATTTCCGCGATCGTAGCAATGATTGCCTTCATTGCGCCTCAGCTTATGATGAAAATATTCACATCTGACCCTGAACTGATCTCCATTGGTTCTTCTTATCTCAGAATCATGGGCATCACTTATCTGTGTTGGGGTATTACAGAAGTTTACCTGGCGATTCTGCGCAGTGTTGGACGTGTAACGATCAGTATGGCATTGAATATGCTGGCTTTTGTCCTGAACATTATTCTGAATGCAACCTTTATCTTTGGACTGTTCGGAGCTCCAAAGCTTGGCGCTACAGGTGTTGCGATTGCAACTGCTTCTTCCAGATTCATAGAATTGATTGCCTGCGTGATCGTATCTTTCCTGAGTAAGAATGTGAAACTGAACCTGACATATATGTTTATCCGCAGTAAAGTATTGTTCCGGGATTTCATTAAATTGTCACTTCCTGCGCTTGGAAATGACATTTCATGGAGTGTAGCATTCTCCATGTATTCAGTAATCCTCGGACACCTTGGCACGGATGCAGTTGCCGCCAATTCACTGGTTACTGTTGTCCGCAATATCGGCTCTGTTTTCTGCTTTGCCATTGCCAGTGCAGGAACGATTCTTCTTGGAAATGTTATGGGAAAAGGTGATCTGGAAAAGTCAAAAGTATATGCTTCCAGAATGTTAAAGATGACTGTCATCGCCGGTGTGATCGGTGGTGTGATCGTATTTGCCATCACCCCTGTGGTTATGAGATTTGCCTCTTTAAGTGACGGGGCAATGCACTATCTGAAATATATGCTGCTGATCAATACTTATTACATTATGGGTTCTGCTGTCAATACCGCACTGATCGCCGGGATATTCCGGGCAGGTGGAGATACGAAATTCGGGCTCATCTGCGATACGATCGATATGTGGGTGTACGCAGTACCGCTGGGATTCTTCGCAGCATTTGTGCTGAAGCTTCCTGTGCTTTGGGTATATTTCCTGTTATGTACAGACGAATTCGTCAAGTGGCCATGGGTATTCCACCATTACCGTAAAAGAACATGGGCACAGAATATTACAAGAGAGGATTTGTTTGAACAGGAACAAATTTCTTAAATCTCTGATTTTTCAAAAAGCATTATAATTCTATAAACATAAAAATAGCAGGAGCACTCATTAAGAGAACATTCCTGCTGTTTTTATGTCTGCAAGCCTTCGCTCACAGGCATTCATTTTCAGTTATAAAAATGATTATAATGTATTCAGGTCGATCTTGTAATCGTCAGATCCCTGACCGTCTACTGTGTAGTATGCGGCTTTCTGCTCAACGTTTACATAAACACTGATATCTTTTCCTTTGATGTCTTTCGCTTTAATGTCTTCTTTGATTGCTTCCTCGATGGAGCTCATTGTAACTGCAAAACCAGGTAATTCGATAGTTGTTTCTACGAATTTTTTGATGTCGATATTTTTAGCCACTTCTTTTACTGCTTTCTTTACAGTTTTTTTTGCTTCTTCTACAACCGGTGCTTTCGCAATATCAGATGCAACGTCTTTTGCTTCATCAATCACTTCCGGAGCTTTGGCAATTGTTTTCTCTACTGTTTCTTTCACTGTCTCTGTTGCTTTGGTTGTAGCTTCTTTGATAGTTGCTGTTGCTTTTGAAGTTGATTTTTTTCTCATAATAATCTCCTATTCCAACTGATTGGTCTAACAGTTTCCTACCTACCATAACACAAAATCCAGATAATGTCAAATTTTTGTCAGATTCTGCTGCCCGCCGGAAAGCTGGTTTGGAAGTTTTCGCTGGTGCTCGTAAATTCCAAGAGTATGAAGCAGTTCATCTACATCCAGAGGTTTGTCACTAAGATAAGCACCCACCTCAATATTTTCCCTGACTGTAAGATTGGGGATCAGATTATACATCTGGAAAATATAGCCGAGATGTTTTCTTCTGTATAACGAAAGTTTCTTCTCTGACATATCCGCCAGACGTTCTCCGTCTATCACTAAGTTTCCTTCGTCTGCACTGTCGATTCCGCCAATAATGTTCAGAAGTGTAGACTTTCCTGAACCGGACGGACCAAGCAGAACGCAGAATTCTCCTCTTTCAATCTCAAGATCTAAGCCTTTCAGCACATCAACACGACTGTCACCTGTGCCAAAGGATTTTTTGATTCCCTGTATTTGCAAAAACATATTTTCTTTGCTCCTCCCTCATGTAACCTTGTAGTTTCACTATTTGGTTATTTATCGCTAACTTTATGTTAGTTTAAACTTACTCGGTTGTCAACTGATTTTCAGAGTTTCGTGAAGTTTCGTAAGATTTTTTATTGAGACTCTAAGGGATAGGGAAGAAACAAGTCAGGAGGGACGGTCAGAACTATGTTTTATTTTCGGGACGGTTTCCACGGTCTAAGATATTCTAAGTCGTCAGAAATCTGCTAAAACCATGAACCGCCCTGTCAAACTCGCTCCGCTGCAGGATTCGCTCAAACACGTGAGGCGGGACATATGCATAAGCTGATTTTTGAGGCATATAAAGCCGGTGAGATTGATAGAGCTGGCGAGTTGATGAAGAAGCATCTGGACGATTCTTTGCAGTATGCTTTATCTTGTCTGTAATTTATTAGTTACTGTTCACTCCGTTCTCAGTAACATTTATTAAGCATTTCATACTTTTTGAATGTCAAAATATATTGACTTTTCTTTTTTGCCTTGCTATATTTTTCTTGATTACATATTACAGAGGAGAATTATCATGAATCCTATCAGAAAAATATATTGCAGGGCTTTTCAGAAAGCTTTTCACATCGCTATCCCATTTTTACCTTACCGCAAACCGAAAATCGCCGGAAGTGTTAAAGAACTTCCGGAAATCATCATGCGCCATAAATGTACACATGTGCTGATCATCACAGACGCGGGAATTGCCCGTCTCGGACTTACCAGACGTCTGGAGAAAACGCTGAACGAAGCCGGAATTCCTTATACAATCTATGATAAAACAGTTGCCAACCCTACTACCGTAAATGTTAAGGAGGCACTGAATCTTTATCACGAAAACGGGTGCGATGCTATCATCGGTTTCGGCGGCGGTTCCAGTATGGACTGTGCAAAGGCTGTCGGTGCACGCGCAGTAAAGCCAAAACAAACTCTGGCTCAGATGAAGGGAATCCTGAAAGTACACAAGAAACTTCCACTTCTTATGGCAGTTCCTACTACTGCCGGTACCGGAAGTGAAACTACTCTCGCAGCTGTAATTACCGATGCAGATACCCGATATAAATATGCGATCAACGACTTTCCACTGATTCCCCGCTATGCAGTACTTGACCCGAAAGTAACCTTAAGCCTGCCGCCATTTATCACCGCCACCACAGGCATGGATGCCCTCACTCACGCAGTCGAAGCATACATCGGAAACTCTACCACAATAGATACCCGCAGGGACGCTTTAAAAGCTGTAAAACTGATTTTCGAAAATATTTACACTGTTTATGAACATGGTGATAACATCCAGGCGCGTCGGAATATGCTCCATGCTTCTTTCTATGCAGGCTGTGCATTTACCAAATCTTATGTAGGATATGTTCACGCAGTTGCTCACTCACTTGGAGGAGAATATAACGTGCCTCATGGACTTGCCAATGCGATTCTGCTGCCTATGGTGCTTCGTGAATATGGAAGCTGCATTAATAAAAAACTCCACAATCTGGCTGTTGCTGCCGGACTCGCGGATAAGAACACACCAGATCATGAAGCTGCAGAACTTTTTATTCAGGCAATCGAAGAAATGAAACAGAAATTCGGAATCGGAGATACTGTAAAAGAGATCCAGAAAACAGATATCCCGAAGCTGGCACATTATGCAGATAAAGAGGCAAATCCTCTGTATCCTGTGCCAAAGCTGATGGATGCATCAGAACTTGAGAAATTTTATTATATGCTGATTCCTGAATCTGATAAATAATACAACACAATCAAAATTCTACTGACACCAGAACACAGTAGTGGCTACAATACTTTATGATAATATTGCAGATGAAAATTCAGTCAAGTTATCTAGAGCATATTTGAAAAATCATTTCCACAATCTGTACGCACCAGTACATCATTCTTATATTATATATGGAGGGACTATTCAATGACAGAAACAGAAATTAAAGAAATCGTCCAGAAACAGCGTACCTATTTTTATACCGGCGCAACTTTACCAGTTGATAAAAGAATTGAAGCTTTAAAAAAATTAAAATTCTGTATTCAGAAATATGAACCATTGATCAATGAAGCATTAAAGCGCGACCTCGGCAAGAGTAACTTCGAGTCTTATATGTGCGAGGTCGGACTTGTACTCTCCGAACTCAGCTATATGATCTGCCATACGCCATCCTACGCAAAGGAAAAAAACGTAATAACCCCTCTTGCACAGTTCGCCTCCAGAAGCTATAAAAAGCCATCCCCTTATGGTGTAGTTCTTGTTATGAGTCCTTGGAATTATCCGTTCCTGCTCACCATCGATCCACTGATAGATGCGATTGCCGCAGGAAACACCGTAGTATTAAAACCAAGTGCTTACTCACCCAATACAAGTCGTGTCATTGAAACTATCATCTGCGAATGTTTTGACCCGCATTATGTAACCGTTGTAACAGGCGGACGCACAGAAAATACTGCGCTCCTCAATGAACATTTCGACTATATCTTCTTCACCGGAAGCCAGAATGTTGGTCGTGAAGTTATGTCAAAGGCATCTGCACACCTGACTCCTGTTACCCTGGAACTTGGTGGAAAAAGTCCCTGTATCGTAGAAAAAAGTGCCAACCTGAAACTGGCAGCCAGACGGATTGTATTCGGAAAATATCTCAACTGCGGTCAGACCTGTGTTGCACCAGATTATATCTACTGTGATAAGGAAATTAAAGATGAACTGATCCGCCAGATTCAGAAACAAATTAAAAAACAGTTTGGATCTGCACCTCTGAATAATAAAAATTATGGCAAAATCATCAATGAGAAACACTTTACCCGTATCAGCAGCCTGATTGATCCGAACAAAGTAGTCTGCGGTGGTGACAGCAACCCGAAAACTCTGCAGATTGCACCTACTGTCATGAATCATGTTACTTTCCAGGATGCAGTTATGCAGGAAGAAATCTTTGGTCCGGTACTTCCTGTACTGACCTACAATTCACTGGATGAAGCTATCGTAACCATCAACTCCATGGCGCATCCACTGGCTCTGTATATCTTCACTTCCGCCAAAGATATAGCCCGCAAAGTCACCTCTCGCTGCGGATTCGGCGGTGGCTGTGTGAATGATACAATCATCCATCTGGCAACCAGCGAGATGGGATTTGGTGGCTTTGGCGAAAGCGGTATGGGATCTTACCACGGCAGAGATGGGTTCAATACTTTCTCTCATTTCAAGAGTATTGTAGATAAAAAAACATGGCTGGATCTTCCTATGAGATACCAGCCATACAAAAAAATCTATGAAAAACTACTTAGAAAGTTCCTGAAATAAGGAACTTTCTTCTATTATTACTACTTTTCTTACACCGCATCTTTATATACTCTCTGTATATGCATCGCCAGATATCCAATCTCCGTCTCGTCCAGCTTATGTCCGATACATCCTTCCAGATTCTTACATATATCCGCCGCAATCTCATAGGCCTGTGGATACTGATCCAGCATATATTCGTTCATATCCAGATTCAGTTTCTCCCCAGTTGATGCGCGTGCCACCATATATTTCATATGATTCATCAGACGATTATATGACAGAGAAAGTACATCAATCGGCTTGCCTGTCGCCTTCTCGATCATGTCAATACACTCTCTCACTGCCCTTGCAGTCTGCATCGCAACAGATACCTTCTCATCGCCAATTGCAGAATGGATATGAAGTGCCACATATCCAACTTCATGGTCATCAATTTCTATCTGAAATCTCTCCTTCAAAATTGCTTTCAACGTCTCTGCAACCTTAAATTCACTGTAAAAAAGCACTTTGATATCCTCAGTCAGAGGATTACTGATCTGCTCATTTCGGCGAATTCTTGCAACTGCAAAAGAGATATGGTCTGCAAGTGGGAAAAGAATTCCTCTGTCTACAGAATCTCCAAATACTTTCTGCGCCTCTGTCAGAATCTCATCTGCAATTTCCAGATACTCCGGCTCGATTCCCTTTACCAGTTCTTTCGCAGATCCGCGCTCCGTTTCCTGTTCCAACCGATATAAAGTACACTCTGCTGGTTTATCAAAACGCTGGCTGACTTTCTTACCAAAGCCAACCCCCTTGCCGAGAATGACATATTCCTGATTTTCTTCCATATCAATAGCTATTACGCCATTGTTATTTAATACTTTGCTTACTCTGTACATGTTTAAGGATCCCCTCATTTAATCTTGTATTAATCGTATCAGAAATTTTTCTTAATGTAAACCACCAAGTTATGACTGTCTACTCCATTTTCATTCGCCAGTATTACTGTTCACTTCGTTCTCAGTAACCAATCGGTAATATCTGATTTCTCTTATAAGCCATTTTATGCAGCCAACGCATTTGCATTTATCTGATCAATTGTTTTTCTGATTCCTATCCACACATTTAAATCAGTAAATATATCTACAATACTTCCCTGATCTGTAAATGGTGCTTCCTGAAGAACAGATAAATCCTTTAGCATTCCATTATGCACAATATACTCTACGATCTGATTTACAAAGTAAATCTGTCTGCTATCCAGGTTCGTATCATTCAGATACTGTGAGAATGCAGCTTTCGCGGCATTCATATCAAGTCCCACAATCTCACGCACAAATTCTCCCAGCGGTTTTTCACCATATTCAGATTCATAGTCCTGCTTTGTCCCAAGCTCACTCCACAAAATATTCTCCAACACCTTCATATCTTTTTCTGTTAGCGGAATAATGCTGGCATACTCCTTTTAGATACCAGCATCCTTCAACCATTGTGTCTATAACATTTTATTTTCTCTGTAGCATTCGAATATATATGATGGGTTTTCATAATAGACACTGCTATTATAATCATCTATTTTTTCACTGATAAAAGAATTATATACTTTTATCAATGCCTCAACAGGTTCTATTCGCTCACTCTGCACTACTTGCCCTTATCCAAAATATTGTTGCATCAAACTATCAAATAACATCTGTGTCTTATCAAGTGCTTTCTGTATTTCAACTTTTTATCGATCTAACTCTTCCATAATTTTCGTATTCATAAAATCATACGATTGCCAATTTTCTTTTCTGGTGTTTATCTCCCTAATATTTTCCTTAAAAATCCTTCATCCGGATGTTCCGGATTTTCAAAGAAAATATCTATCTTCCCATGCTCTGCGGATCTGTCTTCAAATGCCGGAAATATAAATCCGTATTTTGGTTTTCCTGCATTATAGTCTTTATCTACCGGTGCAGCTACACACACAAGGAAGCTATAAACTTCTTCCGATTCCCATTGTTCGCTCTGATCTGAGCCTTTCTTTGGAATATCGTAGATTCCATGGTAAATATAAATTCCAAATTCCTGCCCGCGTAAATGATTTGTCCTGTTGGGCTTGTCTTCTGTGCCGCAGATTCCCTCTGCCAGCTGTTCACAAAGTGTCTGCACAAGAAGATCATCTTTTAAACCATATTGCGATAATGCCATTAGCAGTTTATGAATACTATCATATGCCAGATCTCCTGCCGGAAATTTATAACATTTTAACTGCTCATTTGTTTTTGAAAACGGAATCGTTTTCGCAAGATCCAGATTAACTTGCTGGTCATGTTTTCCCATATTCTTAAAGTTTACATTAAAAGTATTATCGATATATCCATCTTCGTCTATGTAAGCGCCTGCTGCACGCATAAAACAATTTCTGGATAAGGTCATCCTGCGGGTTAACTCCAGCATATCATTTCTGTTTATCATACTTTTTCTTTTCCTTTATATCTGTCCGATTTTTTATTATGTTTTTCCATACTGCGTTTATGTTTTATTTATTATACTTTTCTCTCAGATAAATCTTTAACAGAAATTGTGCGATTAGCCTTTCTTCCATATGCCCTGGCAATCTGTATTCCATCTGCAATTTCACACGCCTGCTGATAATAATATCCCACTGCCGTTTTAAAAACCTCCGGGCGTTTCCCTTCTAGTAAATCCGGACTTAGACGAATTTCTTTTTTATATGGAATATTTTCATTTTTACAGCGTATAAAATTTTTCTGCGTTGTGAACCTCACATGACTGAAGTCACATGCTTCCAGACGCTTTAGGCGTCAGACTGAATATCGACGGATACGCCTGTAACTTAGGTGCGCAGTTATGCGCATTTCCCATGCCAGATATGGCTGGTTCCCACATTACAGGTAGTCCGCTGTATATC